>JAUSJM010000029.1 GCA_030647265.1 bacterium | reverse complement strand
ATCTTAAACTTACACTGCTCTTTTTCATTAAGTTGATCATGCATATCCACATAGGCATGATGTATTTTAACCAATTACTGCTTAAGTGCTAAGGGGACATTTTAACTTTGGTAAGGGAGGACGTTTTTAAATTGGTTTAAGAGGGCTGCACATGCACTTGACAAAGGGAAGCAAATCAGTTAAATAGTAGCCACTGAGAATTCCTGCCTAAAAAAAGTTAGGAGGTGAAAAATGCCAAGAACTAAAAAAGTAGCTAAAAAGCGTAGTGTGCCATCTTATAAATTAAGCAGCCACTCTCCAATCCTTGGAAAATCAAGCCAATCTTTTATTGATAAAATAAGCTCCGAGGTTAATTCTAACCAATCATACCTAAATTTGATCTTAGGACTGCTGATTATTTTGGTAGCCGGAGTGCTGGTTTTTAATTACCTGAAAAAATCTGAACCCTCTTTAGGGCCTGCTCAGGAAACAACTGCTGAGGAAACTCAAAAAGATGTTAAACCGGAAGATCTTCCCGGTAAATACACCGTTAAAACTGGAGATACCCTCTTTAGGATCGCTGAGGCTTATTATAAAGACGGTTGGAAATTTGCCCAGATTGCTGCAGTAAATAAATTAGTTAATGCTGATATAATCGGTGTAGGACAAATTCTGGAGATTCCGAAAGTTGAAGAAGAGAAGGCTGAGCTAGCCGGTTCAACAGGAACAGGAGGTGCTACAAACAGCACTATCTGGGGAGATAAAATTGAGGGAGATACTTATACAGTAGAAGAAGGAGACTGGCTGTCTAAAATAGCAGGCAGGGCTTATGGGGATATTCTGGCTTTTGATAAAATTGCTAAAGCTAACAACATCACCAATCCTGATATAATAGAACCGGGAACAATCCTAAAGATCCCCCGCTAGAGTTGTCATAACTTGAATTAGCAGTACACTACCCATATAATAATTCCGCTAGCTTGCGGGATTTGTATAGTGGTAATACGCTACCTTCCCAAGGTAGAGCCGCCAGTCCGATTCTGGTATCCCGCTCATCAGTCACTTTAAATACTTGTCGAAGAAACTGACTGATCTTTGCATGGCTAGGTCAAACGAGGGTTCTGAAATATTATGGTCTGCCTCAGGATAAATATAAAATTCCACTGTTTTTCCTATCTTTTTTAATCTCTCATCTAGACCTTGAGAGAACTGCCAGGGAACTTCTTCATCTTCTTCCCCAGCATGCAGTTGGACAGGAGATTGGACATACTGTAGGTTGTAGTTCGGGTCTAGGGAGTTCCAAAAGCTTGGGTTGGAAGAAGGTGTTCCATATTTGGAAATTAACTCCTGCCTGCTTCTGTTTCTCAAAGTCAGTTCCCTTGGTGAAGGGGTATAAGGCACCCTTCTTTGCCAGTTATTCATTAAATCATCATAGGTTCCCACTACTCCACCCCAAATGACAGCTGCTTTTATATCAGATGAGACAACTAAACTTCTTAAGGTAATATTACCTCCCAGGGAATGTCCCCACATACCAATTTTATTAGGGTTTACCTCGGGAAGTTTTTTTACTGAAGATAAGGCATTTAAAACATCCACAGTATAAGCTGGTGAATAATAAGCTCCTTCCGGTTTACCCTCCGAATTACCGTTTCCCCGGTAATCCGGTTTAAAAACAACATATCCAGCTCTGGCAAAAGCATCAACATAAGCTATATACCTTTCTGTTGTCCTATATTGATCAGGTGGGATATAACCATGGTTAAAGATAATCACGGGCCAGCCATTCTTGGGTTTCTCTCCCTCAGGAACAGTCAGTAAACCATAGATCTTTAAACCATCAGAATAATAAGAAGCTATATATTGAGTATAATTAATACCCGAGGACAAAGTTTGTTCAATAATCAAACTACTTCCTGGGTAGCTTCCTTTCCTCATCTCAGAGATCATTAAAGGATTAGCCTGCTGGAGAGAAGCAGGCAGGTTTACTGTAGTAGACCCAGGTTGATTCTTTGCTTGCCCATAAAACCTCCAACCCAAAACTGTTAATAAACCCAACAAAATTACCCCTATTATCAAAAGAAGTTTTCTCATCTCCCTATATTCTCATCTTTTTCTATGAAGAGCATCTTAAGGTTTAGTAAGGATCAAGAAAGAAAAGAACAGACTGGAAGCCCTTTAACCTATAAGTATGTTGACAAATATTTTCACAAGGTTTACTACCAAGGATGACAGCAGTGGATCAGGAATATTAAGAACTGAGTACACCTTAGATGATGGGCAAACTGTTAAGACATATACTAATCCCTTTACTATTTCCACAAAGGGCATTTCTAAACTAAAGTTTAGGTCTATGGATAAGGCAGGAAATGAGGAAATACCCCAGGAATTGGAGATTAAGATAGATAAAACTACTCCTGTTATTGCACTCAATGTTTCTTCCGATATTATTTGGCCCCCGGATAAACAGATGATTAATGTCACAATCTCCGGATCGGCTGAAGATAATATTTCAGGCTTAGCTTCTAAGAACTTATCAGTTAACGACGAATACCATGTTTATAACTTAACTTTTGATGATCTTAACCAAATCGTTCCCCTGGAAGCCTGGAGGAACGGTAATGATAGCGATGGACGAACTTATAAAGTACAAGCTAAAACAGAGGACAAGGCTGGTAACGTTGGGATAGTAGAGAAGGTGGTGTTGGTAGCCCACGATCAAAAGAACTAACTATTTTTTTGCATACTTTGAAGACCTTTTAAGGACAAATTTCCAAAATAGAAGTATTAGAATAAACCAAAATATACTATCCAACAAGAATATTTTAAGATCATACTGTCCATACCCAGAAAAAAAAGATTTATGGAATCTCAATGGTAAACCTTCCTCTCCACCAGATAAAGACCATCCTGTAACTAAAATTTCTACAGCAGGAGTTAAATAGGTGACTAGTAAGCTTAGAATTAATATCGCTATCATTTCCTTTTTACTCATATTTTTACCTTATCATAATCTTAAAAAGTCAACAAGGTTTTTAGAATAAATATATCAAACCCTATAATGCTACTTGACAAATAGCTTCACAAGGAGTATTAATTAAAGTAAACTACCCTATATATAAAAATATTCTGCCTAAAGTTTTAAATGAACTTAAAATCTAAAATATACCAACAAGCTTTTGCCCTACTCACAAGCCTTATACTGATCTTCCAGTCCCTGGCCCCTGCCTACCTCTTTTTAGCAAACCCCACTACAGCTTCAGCCCAAGAAGCTACTTCCAGTACTGAACAAACCACCCCTACTCCTACAGAGGTAACACCAACTATTACCTCAGAACCCACCCCCACTTCTGAACCTACTGTAGAACCAACACCAGCAGAAATTGTTACTCCTACAGAAACTCCTGCTCCGACAACCCAACCTGAAAATACTCCTTCCTCCTCTTCAACAGAAAATACTAATCAATCAAATGCTCCGCCATCTGAAACACCCGCTCCTTCAGTGACTGCTTCTCCGGAAGTAAGTTCATCTCCAATTTCTGAACCCGCTCGTGGACATCTTGAGGCCTCCATTATTGAAAACACTGATGCTGATTCTTTAAATTTAGATCTTAATCCTACAAATGTTTCCAGTGCTTCTTTAACAACTGATAAAGGAGATTATGCTCCTACAGATACAGTTATAGTTTCCGGGACAGAGTTTCTACCCAATACTGATTACACTTTAATAATTTCTTCATCTGATGATCCAGCGGTTAATTTTGAAACTAAAGTCACAACAAATGATAAGGGTGAGTTTATTTATTCTTATCAATTAGATGGCAATTACAGACCAAATTATAATGTGGAGGTTAAAGATGAGGCAGGAAATATTGTAGCTTCAACAACCTTTACTGATAGCTTGCTTTGTACCTCAGATGTAGATGGAGCAAACGATCAGCCAGGACAAAAAGATCTCACAAAAATGTGTTTTGACAAAACTATCTCCCCTCTATTAATTAAATTTAACTGGGATGAGATATATGGAGGAGGAAACAATACTTACGATGCTTGTACCCTTTGGGATACTGATAGTGACGGAAAAGCAAATTATGCGCTTTGTAACAGTCTTTTGCCGAACTCTACAACTGATTTAATGGAGTTTAGCAGCTTCACTCTCTACTCCTGTGGAGATACAAAGTCAGACAGATGCGGTCAGCCGGCAAATTCAATTTCTGCCTCTGGAACCTCTTGTAGTGCTGCACAGGCAAATGAAGATCCTTTTTCCGCTGGTACAGCTTACCCTCAAGATACAGTCGGGACTTGTGCTTTAAATCCGAGCAATTTCGGAAGCACCCAATATGTTTTACTTAATTTATGTTCCTTCCCCTCAGGACAGCCAAATTCTGATCCTTCAGATTGTGTAGGTGAACCAACAGGAGGATTTATTACTGTTACTAAAGTAGCTACCCCAAATGATGGTACAACCTTTAATTTTGGTATAAGCGGTACAAGTAACTACACTTTTTCCATTAACGGAAGCGGAACAAGCCAGCGTTACAGTGTAGAGAACGGAACATATTCTATTTCTGAAACAGTACCAAGCGGTTGGAGTTTGGATAGTGCTTCATGTGTGGATAATGGTGGAAGTTCCGTGGGTACTATAAGTGGGAATTCTATGACAGGTATTGTAGTTGATGCAGGAGACGATATTGCCTGCACGTTTAACGATAGCCTTCAACAGGGAACAATCGTAGTTCATAAAGATGTTCAGGGTCCTAGCGGTGAAGATATAACAGATATCTCTCAGAATTTTACAGCAGAGCTGGATGGAGCTAATTCACAAACTTTCACTGATGGCGGAACAGTGACATACAGCAATATTACAGCAGGTAGCCATACAGTTACTGAAGGTACTCTTCCTTCGGGTTACAGTATTTATGGCATTAGCGCAACTCAGGGTGGCTCAGGTAATGTAAGCGGTCTCTCCGTAACAGTTACTGCAAACCAAACAACCCATGTGTATGTTACAAATAGACAACAACAAACAACCTTAACAGTTATAAAGCAGGTTACAAATGATAATGGTGGCCTAAAGACAGCTTCAAATTTCACAATAAATATTACTGGAACTAATGTGAGCAATCCTTCTTTCCCAGGTGTAGGTATTCCCGGGACTACAGTAACCCTAGAGCCCGGTTCATATAGCGTTAGTGAGGATTCAGATTCCGGTTATACTGCTACTTATTCAACTGACTGCAGTGGCACAATTACCCTTGGCCAAACTAAAACCTGTACGGTTACAAATAATGACAAGGCAGGAACTTTAATTATTAAAAAGGTTGTTACTAATAACAATGGTGGAACAAAAGTTGCTTCAGACTTTTCATTCTCGGTTAACACAGGCGTTGCACAATCTTTCGAATCAGATGGACAAAACGATCTAACTGTTGATGCCGGAACTTATAATGTAACCGAACCAGCTGTTACTGGTTATAGCACTTCCTATGATAACTGTTCTGATCTCGTAATCACTAATGGAGGTTCAGCCACTTGTACTATTACCAATAATGATAATGCTCCTTCTCTGCATTTGAGAAAAACATTAACTAAGGATAATGGAGGAACAGCTTCAGAAGCAGATTGGACTTTAACTGCAACAGGCGCATTATCCGAACCCACAAGTCTGAGCGGAACTACACCAGTTGATAGCGGTTTAAGCTTTAAAGCAGACACCTATGCTTTGGGTGAGTCTGGACCTTCTGGTTATACTGCTTCAGCTTGGGATTGTGAAGGTGGAACTCAAGAAGGGGATACAATAACCCTGGGTCTTGGCCAATCAGCTACTTGTACTATTACTAATAATGATAATGCTCCTTCGTTAACACTAGATAAGATTGTGACAAATAATAACGGTGGTTCAGCTGCAGAATCAGAATGGACCTTAACTGCGACTGGTCCAACATCAATTTCTGGGCCAGGAGCTGCAGGCTCTGCTGATGTTGTAAGCGATGCTTCCTTTGATGCGGGTACTTATACTTTGTCTGAATCAGCTGGACCTTCTGGATATACAGCAAGTGTTTGGTCTTGTACCAATGGTGTGACAGTTAATGGCAGCAGTGAGATCACCATAGCTCTTGGACAAAGCACAGTTTGTTCTATAACTAATGATGATCAGCAAGGAACTTTAATAGTTAAAAAAGTGGTTTTAAATGATAATGGTGGGACTTTGGAGGCTCAAGATTTCTCATTCCAGGTTAACAGTGGTACTGCTACTAATTTTGAAGCTGATGGGCAGAATGATTTAACTGTAGATGCTGGAACTTATACAGTAACTGAGCCTACTGTGGCTGGTTATGACACCTCATATGATAACTGCACTGGGGTTGTAGTATCAAATAGCGGTACTCAGACCTGTACTATTACCAACAACGACAAACCCGCCCACCTTAAAGTTATTAAGCATGTAGTAAATGATGATGATGGTACTGCTAACTCTTCCGATTTTACAATGACAATTAGTGGAGTTGTGGGAGGAGGATCTTTTAGCGGTGAGGATACTCCTGGTACTGATACTGTAGTTGAACCAGGAACATATTCTGTAACTGAAGTTGGCTCTTCTGGTTATGCTCCGAATTATTCTACCGATTGCTCAGGAACTATTGCTTTAGGTGAAACTAAAACTTGTACTGTGACTAATGATGACATTGCTCCATCTTTAACCTTGGTAAAAACAGTTATTAATGACAACGGGGGAACATTAGATGCTAATGACTTTAACCTAAGGATTGATGGTGTAGCGACCTCCAGTGGTGCAGCTAAAACATTAAGTGCTGGAGCTCACATTGCTTCTGAAAGCGCTGCTATAGGTTACTCTGCTTCAGATTGGGGCGAAGATTGTGCACCTGATGGGTCTATTACTTTAGCACCAGGTGATAATAAAACTTGTACAATTACAAATGATGACATTGCTCCATCTTTAACATTAACCAAAATTGTAGATAACAGCTATGGAGGTCTTGCTTCAGCAGGTGATTGGACTCTGACAGCCACTGGACTGACTACTATTTCTGGATTAGGTGGGGTTACCAGTGATTCTACATTTAGCGCAGGAACTTATGCTCTTTCTGAAGATGGACTAACTGGCTATTCTGATTCTTCGTGGAGTTGTGTAAAAAATGGTGGAGCATCTGTATCAGGTTCTTCTGTTAATATTGGTCTTGGGGACGTTGTTTCTTGTGAGATTACCAATAGTGATATAGCTCCAACTCTTAAGTTAGTTAAACTAGTCACCAATGACGATGGTGGTACAGCCACCCCTTCTGCATGGATATTAACCGCTGATGGTGACAGTAACGGCTTTAGTGATAGCGGCAATTCTTCGACTTTTCATCCTGTCACAGCCAATTTTGAATATAATCTTTCTGAATCTGGTCCAGATGGCTATACAGAAGGCGATTGGAATTGTGATGGGGGAGATCAGAATGAAAATATAATCACATTAAATTTGGCTGAAAATGTTACTTGTACAATCACAAATGATGATGTTGCTCCAACCCTAACCTTGGTAAAATATCTTCCTAATGATAATGGAGGAACAGCTACCCAGGATGACTTTAATGTTTATATTGATGGAGGACTTTCATCATGGGGCACCCATACTTTAACAGCAGGATCTTTTACTGTTTCTGAGTCAACCGCTTCCGGTTATACTGCTTCTGATTGGGGTACAGATTGTGCAACCGATGGCACTATCACACTAGGTGTTGGGGATGAAAAAACCTGTTCAATTACCAATGATGATCAACCAGGCAAAATTTCTGGTAAAAAGTTTAATGACTTAAATGGTGATCACCAAAGAGATAATACTACTACGGATCCTAATCTACCGGGATGGACTATTACACTGGATAGACAAAATGACATTAACCCGCCTGTTTGCAGTGGAACCATAGTTGGAGAACTTTGTGTAATTATAACGAATGACTCCGGTAATTATGCTTTTAATGGCTTGGAGCCCGGAATTTATATAGTCAGCGAAGTCACACAAACAGGTTGGACTCAAACCAGACCGGATGCCACTTACGGGGGCTTGGGTCGCCAGGCAAACGGCACATATATTTTAACAATTGGATCTGGTACAGAAATTACTGGTCGGGATTTTGGAAACCAAGGACGGGGAACGATTACCGTGAAAAAGGATGTTGATAGTGATGGAGACGGGACTGTGGATGTATCAGACGCAACAGATTGGTTTTATGATATAGATTCTGCCGGTAGCTTCCAAACAGGCTCAACACAGGAAGTGGCTGCAGGTACTTATACAATTTCCGAACAGCAGCAGGAGAACTATCATGTGACGGGTCTTATATGCGGCGAAACTGAGTACGGTGAAACTGAAAGCCAGGAAATTGCAATTGACCCTGGTGATAGTTTGGTTTGTACATTTACCAATACCCGTGATACAGGTTCTTTACAGGTTAATAAAGAGGTGGATATTGACGGGGATGGCGAGTTTGATGGTGGAAATGATCAAGCCAATGATCTTGGTTTCAGGTGGGGAATAGACAGTGAAACACCGGAGCATCTGATGGGATCAGTTGCCGATCCTTTACCAACAGGATCTTATTCTGTATCTGAAAACGATATAGCAGGCTATACTTTCACAGGTTGGTATGACAATAACAGCGATTTCGGAAGTTGTGATGAACCGGAAGAAGAAACCTTGCCCGAGTCCATCAATGTTTCAACAGATAATCAGAGTTCGATTACTCTTTGTAACTCTCGTGATACAGGAAGAATAATCATTCAAAAACTTATAGATGAGGATGGAGATCTGCAAACAACTGATGACAGGATCCCGGGAGCGGACTGGGTAATGGATGTTGACGGAACAGGGCAAGATACCAGTAATCCTTCCCTGCCAACAACAGATGAAAATGGGAATACTGAAACAGGCAATATTAAAACAGGTGAGTATACGGCTGTTGAAGGAAGCAAGGAGGGCTATCATATTGTTTCAGCATCCTGCTCTGCAGGAGAAGAATCCTCACGGGGAACATATGACGGAACAGACAGCGTTGATGGCATAGAAGTAGGCAAGGATGAAACAGTTAATTGTACTTTTATCAATACTCAAAATGATGGTTCCATTACAATTTTAAAGAATATTGATAATAATGGTGATGGGGATACTGATGATGAGGGAGATGTCAGAAATGCCCAGGGTTGGACATATGATATAGCAGATGGTGATCAAAATATCCCAATGGGAGGGGATAAAAGCTTGGCAAGAGGTTCTTACACAATTTCAGAAGATGAGCAGGCAGGTTACAAGCTTTTGGGCTGGTCCTGTTTCCAAGGGGAAGAGAATGAACAAACAGGTACCACCAATTCAATAGAAATTAGTGTCAGAAACGGCTCAGAAACCACCTGTACCTTTGAAAATCAGGTACTGCCGCCTGTTTTAACTTTAACCAAAGCAAACAACAAAACAGGAGTAGATGTGTCAGCAGGATCAAGTGTGCTTTATACTTTAACCTTAACACTGACAGGCAGTCCTTTAGAAAATGTTTCCTTAATTGATCTGCCGCCGGCAGGTTTTAAATACCGATTGGGTTCATGGACAGCAAGCTCCAACCTTAATCTAGGTTTGGTAGTTTCAGAGCCAACTTATGCCTCACCCGGAATCTGGAATTTAGGTGATATGCAGACAGGTGAGACTATTACCTTAACTTATATTGCTGATATTGATACAAGTGTAGACCCGGGGCTGTATAAAGATTTGGCCTGGGCTCAAGGTACTGCTACAGGCGATACAACATACGCTAATATTGAATCAGACCCAGCTTACTTTGTTAGTACAGATGTTAATGTAGCTTTAAATTCAAGCGGCAGTACCGGTTTTAATGTTATCAATGAAAAGCAAGAGGAAGTCCTGGGAGCCTCCATTGCCCTACCTTCCAGTGGAGCCCAAACTGTCTGGGTAGCCTTAGCTTCCCTTTTATTAATATCAGGAATTGGATTATTCAGCTATGGATTAGTTTTAAGGAGGAGAAATGCTTAAAAGATTTATAGAAACCATTTCCCTACTTTTTGCCTCTCTGTTTATCACTCAGCTGGCTTATGCTGCCAACCTTTCCTTGAGAGTGGAACAACCTAAAACCCCCACTAATCAAAGCAGCTTTAATATCACCTTTGTAGCCTTGGATCTCCAAAACAACCCCATTACCGTCAAATGCTATAAGAAAGGGCCCTCTGACAGTGATTTTACTCAGTTTGGTTCTGATATCAACTTAATAGCAGGAGGGGATACTGACAGCTGCCAGGTAGATTCATCAATTTTATCAGCAGAAGGAAGCTACATCTTCCAAGTCAAAGCTACAGATGGTTCAGAAGATGCCCAGAAAGAGGTGACTGTAGAATACAAAACCAGCGGTCCAGACACTCCTGTTAGCTACAGCAAAGAACAAACTGCCTGCCAGTATAAAATTAAGTTTAAAACTGCTGATGATGGGGGCAAAACATCCAAAGTTGAAGTTTACCGTTCGGAAAACACTAACTTTACTGCCGACGGGAGTACCAGGGTAGCCACAGTGTGGATCGGTTCTAACCAGGAAGGATCGAGCTTGGTTGACGGAGAATGTGGCAAAACCTATTACTTTGCTATCAGGGCCTTTGACGGGGCTGGAAACGGCTCAGGGATCATCGGAGACAGTGAGACTAAAATAGTTACCACGACAGTTGTCAACACTACCCCTACCCCGGGAGCAGGAGCAATTCCTATTAGTGAATCCTCCCTTTCCCAAGGGGAAATCCTGGGAGAGGAAGCCACTAAAAGCAGTGAGGGAAAAACTCTGGGAGAGAATGCCTCAGACTCGGGTCAAGACATCCCTCAGGGAAGCCCAAGTAATGGAAGGAGAAGCCTCTTTAGTTTGAATAACATTCTTATTGCTTTAGGAATCTTGCTGATTTTGGGAGCCTTTTACCGCTACCAAAAGTCCCGGAAGTAGCATGCCTAAACTTCCTAACCTTCTGATCATTTCCGGTTTGATCCTCCTTGCTGCTGCCTCGACTATTTTGGGGCTCACTTTCTACTCACCTTTAAAAGAAGAGTTAAGCTTTGCCACTGCCCCTGTTTCTCCTAATTCCCAGACCATCCAGCCTGTAGATGAAGAGTTTGGTATCGTTATCCCTAAAATTAGGGCTAATGCCAAGGTGATTCCCGGAGTTGACCCTTACAATGAGAGGGAATACCAAATAGCTTTAAGCAAGGGAGTGGCTCAGGCTAAGGGAACAGCTCTACCGGGAGAGACAGGAAATATTTTTATCTTTGCCCATTCTTCCGCCAACTTCTTTGAGGCTAATAGGTATAATTCCATTTTTTACCTTCTCCACAGGTTAGAAGCAGGAGATGAAATTGACCTTTTCTACCAAAAACAGAAGTTTACCTATGTTGTCACTGAGAAAAAGTTGGTTGACCCCTCTGAAGTCTCTTATCTTAACAACAAAGGTTCAGAACCGGTAATCACCCTTATGACCTGCTGGCCGCCCGGCACTACTTTAAAGAGGCTGCTGGTGTTGGGAAAACTAGAGCAGAACTGATAAAATACAACCTAGAAGCCGGTGTAGCTTAGTGGCAAAGCAGGTGCTTCGTAAGCGCAAGAGCGACGGTCCGATTCCGTCCACCGGCTCTAAATTATAAGCAAAGCTTGAAATTTTCGCTTCGCTCAAATTATGAAAAAGTACAAACAACAATATAAGCAAAGCTTTTCTTCGAATAGACCATTTTCTTTCAGGAATAAGGAAAAACGGGCTAAGAAAAAACTTTATGTAGTAATTCTTTTGGTTTCTTTTTTAACTTATTTTCTTTTTACCTGGTTTCTGCCCAACTTTATCGGGGGGTTAACCTTTCTTAACAGGTTTAAATCTTCCCCTGTTCCCCAACAATCCGTTTCTGACAACGCTACCCTAGCCCCCCCGGTCCTGAACATTCCCTTCGAAGCTACCAACTCTGCCACTATTAAAGTTCATGGCTATGCTGTCCCTAAGTCTAAAGTGGAGATCTATATTGATGATAATCTCCAAAATACCACTACAGCCTCCGACGATGGTAGCTTTACTTCCGATGAAATTTTTCTTAACCTTGGCACCAACAATATCTTTGGAAAAACTGTTGATGATCAGGGTAATAAAAGTTTATCTTCTCCGGCTATTCATATAACTTATGAAAGTGAAAAACCCCAGCTTGATTTAAAAGAGCCTCAGGATAATCAAACTATTAATGGCGGTGATAAAAAGGTTACCGTCTCCGGTAGTGTTGATGCCAGTAAAGAGATTACCGTGACCATTAACAGTAACAGGGTGATTGTTAATTCCGGTGGAAGTTTTTCTCAAACTGTTAATTTAAATGACGGGGATAATGATATTGTGGTTATAGCGACAGATGCAGCGGGAAATAGTACTCAAATCACCAGAAAAGTAGTTTATCAATCCCCCACTCCTACACCTACCCCCTAAGATGATAGAAATTTTACCCAGCTTCTTATTATTTTTGGGACTGATTGCTGGGCAAGTTTTTAAACTCCCTCTGGGACAAGCCTCCGGTCTCACCCTTTTGGATTTGGTGGTAGTTTTCCTGGATATTTTAGCTTTGGTTCAACTAAGATTCAAGCTAAAAAGTCCTCCCCTTTGGATTATCACCGCTTTGATCTTTTCCCTGATTGCTATCATCTCTCTAATCTTCTCTCCTCTTAAGCTTACCTTCCCGGAAACTGTCTTCAGCTTTGCTTACACTTTGAGATTCTTAGCTTTTATCCTGCTGGGGTGGGTCATTTTTTCAGGAGCTTTCCCCACTCTCAAAACTTCCTCTGTTCTAATCTCCTCAGGAGTTGTTCTGGCTATCTTAGGGCTGCTTCAGCTAATCTTTCTTCCCAACCTCTCTTTTTTAACAACCCAAGGATGGGACCCCCATTACCTGAGAACCGTTTCTACCCTCCTAGATCCCAACTTTTTAGGAGCTTTCCTGGTCCTGACACTTCTTCTGATTCAGGGAAATTCTTATTTAAAATCCAAGATGAAGAAAATAGCTTTTCTTATCACTTACTTGGCCCTGATTACTACCTTTTCCAGAAGCTCTGCTATCATGCTGGGAGTAAGCTTCTTTACCCTGGCTATCCTTCAAAGATCATGGAGAACAGGGCTTCTGGCAGTGATACTTACTGTTGGATTTATCTTCAGCCTTATCTTTTATAATCAGACGATAGCCCAGTCAAGAAATATCAACAGACAACAATCAGCAGAATACAGGGTTTCCTCCTGGAAACAGGGAAGGCAACTTTTTGAGAGTCATCCTTTCTTAGGAGTGGGCTTTAACAGCTACAGATATGCCCTGCAGCAATATCACCTGGCCTCAGATTCTTTTATTCAAAGCAGAGGGGGTTCTGGTAATGATTCCAGCCTCCTCTTTATAGCTTCCACTACAGGAATACTAGGTTTACTCTCATATGGACTCTTTTTACTCAGCTTGATTTACCTAGCTTTTAAAAACTATCAAAATAAAAACAATTGGGGACTAATTTTACTCTCTGCCCTCCCAGGCCTTCTAGCCCACAGCCTCTTTGTTAACTCCCTTTTCTACCCCTGGATCTTAGTTTGGGTCACAGTAGCTGTTGCCCAACTAGATTCCAGGCTTTAAGAAACCAAAAAATGTTATTTTCTTTGGCAAAATATTTTCGATAATATATTGATCTGGTACTTTTTTTGAATTCTGAATCTTTTTTCTTTTTTGAAGCAACTTCCTAATGTTAGTTAATATATACCATTCAGCCTTTAATGCTGACAACAAATACCCTTCACTGGCAAGAAATCTAACTGTATTAATATTCACCAAAAATGCTTTGAACCAATTCCAATCTCTAAGAAGTAGATTTCGCGGAAAGTTTTTAATTACAGTCATTGTCATATTTCTAAACTGCAAGTATTCGAGAAATGCTGGGTTTCGAGATGAAGTAGCCTTATGAACATGATAAATGATCGCCTTGGGCTCATACCAACCCTTAAAGCCTGCAAGCTGGGCACGAAAACATAAATCTACATCCTCCATGTAAGCAAAATAGTCTTCGTCGAATAGACCTACTTTATCAAACACTTCTCTCTTAAAGAGACCACCTCCTCCTGTTGCTATAAAAACATAACCTGCTTTATTAAACCTTTTAGTATCCTTAACTCCCATTCCTAAATTATTAGCATGACCAACAGCGTCAATATAACCACCAACTGCGTTTATTACTCCAGATTTAAAGAAATTAAGCATCTTAGAGGCAACAAATCCTATTTCTGGATGATTATTAGCTGCTTTAACAAGATACTCTATAGCCTTTTCTTGAAGCTTTGTGTCATTGTTTATCAAGATTATGTATTTCCCGTGAGACTCTTTAATTCCTAGATTTACAGCTTTAGCAAAACCCAAATTTTCAGATAGTTCTATAACTTTAAATTTTGGAAATGACTTTTTAATGTAGGATACAGAACTGTCCTCAGAGCCATTATCGACTACTATTACTTCAACACCTCGAAGAGTCTGTGATGATATTGAGGGTAAACATTTTCTCAAATGTTTCAAACCGTTCCAACTGGGAATTATGATACTAGCAACCATTTAGCAACCTTCCATTTATTTTTTATAAACAGGTTTTTATCTTCTGTAGGTTTGATTATCCGTTTTATACTAACTAATGTAATCAAATAAATTAAGTTCAGTAAAATAATTAATTTTACCAAGAGTTGCTCAAGTATATTCTTATGTATTCTGAAAAAAATAAACAGTCCTCTAAAAAATATAATTTGGACATCAGACTCCTCCAGCTTCTTGAAAGATTCACCACCTAGGTGAATAACTTTACTACTTGGCACAGCAAATAATTTGCTTCCTTTTTGTTTTAGTTTATAGGAGAGATCTACGTCCTCAAAAAGAAGGGGGTATCTCTTATCAAAAAAACCGACCTCTCTTAATTTATTAACTCTGGCAAAAATACATGCTCCAGGTATTTGGTCAACTTCAAAATTATTTTTAATATCAATTTTATTTTCCCAAAATTGCTCAACAAGATTTTTATTTTTAATGCTTACTTTATATAAATCAGTATAAAAAAGCAATGTTTGGGCTAAAGAAGGAAAGCGGTGATAGTAACCTTTTGATTGAATCGTCCTATCCTTATTAAGCATTATGGGAGCACAGGCTGCTACATCTGAATTTTCTTTTAAAAAATTTAGTAAATGATAAACCGTGCTTGTAGTAAACTCTATGTCAGGATTTAGTATAAAAACATATTCGTCTTTTATTTTATTTAGAACTTGATTATTCGCTTTTCCAAAACCTAAGTTATCTTTATTAACAATTAACTTTACCCAAAGGAATTTCTTTTTTATGATTTCAACGGTATTATCTGAAGAGTTATTATCTACAACATAAACTTCATAAGGTATTGAAGGTGAATATTTTTTTATTGAGTTAAGACAATGAGTTAAAATATTACCAGTATTCCAGTTAACAACAACAATAGCTAAACTATTTTTCATCTTCTTTAAAAAATTTTGCTCTTAGTAACCAATAAAAAACCAGGAAAGAAAATATCTCTGATAGAACCGTCACCCAAGCTGCTCCAATATACCCATATTGAGGTATTAAGATAAAATTAAATACTAAATTAAAAGCTAGAGTTATTACCGAAAGAAATATAACAAGCCTTAAATATTTGTCCGTAGATAAAATAATTTGGACTCCAGGGTTATGAATAAACATGAAAGGGATAGTGAATGCTAAAATAGTTATTGTTTGTATGGATGCCAAATATTTAGGTAAAAATAACCTAATTACAATTGGTAAAACAAAAATATAACCAATCAAAGTTACAACACCTAACACCCCCATAAAGAGAAGGCTTTTATAGTAAAACTTTTTTAGATCAGAAGTAGAAGTTATACCTTGCTTTAACTTTGTTTGAAATTCTGCTAAAAAAGGGAAAAGTGCTGCCCCAAACGCACTAGGAATAAAGATTACAGCTTCTAAAAATTTATAAGAAAGTCCATAAAAAGCTGTTTCCTCATGACCTCTTATATAAGATAACAACAAGATATCTATCCTAAAATATAGTAGTCCTAATATACTAAGCAACCCATAAGGTATAGAGCCTTTAAGTATTTCCTTTATTTGTTTCTTAGTAACAACTTTTTCAATTACAACATGTTCTTTTCTAAACATTACAAAAAGCGCTAAAACAAAAACTATTTGAGAAAGTAAAAGAGCCGTCACAACTCCTAAAGGACCAAAACCGGACTTAATAAAGAAAACGCCGATAATCGCATTAGAGATATTTAAAATTAAGATACCCAACGCTGAAATATGAAACTTCTGCAATGAAGCAAAAACATTATCCAACGTAATTCCAATAATTTGGGGAATAATTGCAAATACGGCTATTATGCTAAGTGTTACTCTAACTTGATTATGATCATAACTTAAAAGAACTATAGACAAACAGATAAAAATAAGGAAGGCGATGGCAACTCTAAGCAACGTTGCTGATAGAATATATGATGTTGCCGTTTCTTTTTTTTGGGAAATCTCCCTGATTAGAAATCTCGAAATCCCGAAATCGGCAAATGAAGAAAGTATTGAAAAATAAGAAAGTGCTACAAAATAAATTCCATTATTACCTACACTGAGATTTTGCGCTAAAAAAAATGTATAAAAAAAGGCGACAACCTTAGTTAAAACTTGAGCACCCAGTAACCAAACGGAATTCTTTAAAATAATCTTATCCACAGGAGTAGTTTAACAAATAAGACATTTAGTGTCATTAACAATAATCCTCTAAAGAAATTGAGAAGTTGCTCGTCTGGAACACCTTTATTCCCATCTCTATCTTGACAAGATACCTCATAAGATTAAATATAATGTTATGTCTATCTTTATAAAAATTTTACTTCTCGTTATATTTAATGTTCCTATTTTCATCATTTTTATTCCGTCAGCAAAAGCAACCTCTCTAAACCAACCAGTCCTGTTTTATGAAGATTTTTCCAGTAATTTGAACAGTTGGAGGATTAAATATGCTAACTGGTATATTGATCAAGACAGTCTTGTGAGTAAGGAGTATGGGCTAATTAATCATCCAGGAAGAATAGAAGCAGGAGAAGAAAATTGGAAAAATTTTCGTCTAGAAGCAGATCTAAACAATTTGGATGGCATCGATAGCGGAATAGGGTTTAGAATGGACACTTTGAGAAAAAGCAGCTATGAATTAACCATAAGGCATGGCAGTGGTGAACATGGTATCGGAGAACTCAGCACACCTCAAATCTTTCTCCAAAAAGTATATTGGAAAGAGCCATATATAAGTTTTAACTCATCTATAATTCTCGGCAACAACACATCGTTCCCCCTAAACCACAATCAATGGTACCACTTTAAAATTGAAGTCATTGGAAACAACATTAAAGTGTGGGTCGATAACAGTAAGTTGTTTGATGTTAATGATAACCAGAATGATGTTGCGTCAGGGTTTATGACTCTAGCTTCCTGGACTGGTAAGTTTGGGAAAATAAATATTCTATTTGATAATATTAAGGTGACTTCATTAGATTCACCTCAGCCTTTCCTAGATCTGCCTTGGGATTATAGAGGGATGGGGAAGACTTTTGAAGAGACTGGGTTAAATCCTTATTCCTGGTTTGACCACCAGTACCCCCTGCAGAATTTTTGTTGTGACCCCCCTGTTTTAAAATATACTGGTGAAACCACCAATGAGTATTATAGATCCCACAGTGGTTATGATTATAGTCTAAAAAATGGAGTTAAATTAAACACTCCAGTTTTAGCTGCTGCTGGGGGTCTAGCTACCTTTGTACCCTGGCAAAACTCTGGTGGAGCAGGAAATATGATTAAAATTGACCATGAAAATGGTTACCAAACCTGGTATGAACACTTAAGCAGTGAAGATCTAGCAGTTTCTACTCCTGAAACATCTGTTCCTGTATCTTTAGGTCAGCAGATTGGAAAGGTAGGAATGACTGGAAAGACCAACGGCCCCCATATCCATTTTTCTGTCTTTGCTGATAATAACAATAACGGTGTCTTTTCTGATGATTATCCCTTTGGTTTAGTAGATCCCCTGGGTTGGGAAGGAGCAAACCCTGATCCCTGGACCCTCTGGAATAGTGAAGGCAGGACTGGTTCTTCAAGCTATAACTTATTTTTACCTGCCTCTCAACCTAAAGTGGTAACTATTCCCACCACTGGAGGAACTTTAGCTACTGGCTCTGCCACAATCTTTGTCCCTTCTGGATCATCTACTACTCCCTTTAATCTTTCTTATAAAACAGGACCTTTTGAGAAAGCTTCTGAAATCATCTCCAGTATTATGCCTTCCTTTTTCCTGGAAGCCTTTAAAGACAGCGGAGAAAAAATTACTTCCTTCTCGAATCCCATTACTATCACCCTCCATTATTCTCTCCAGGACCTGTTTAATATTAATGAAGACAGTTTAAAAATTTATCTCTACAATACCTTCACAGGTTTTTGGGAACCGCTTGACAGTACCTTAAATAAAATAGGTAAAACTGTTTCTGCCCCAACTTCTCACCTCTCCCACTTTGCCTTAATGGGTGAGGTTCAGGATCTTATGGCCCCTACTACAAGTATTACTTTGGAAGGAGAAAAGGGTCAGGATGACTGGTACCGCTCTCCTGTTTCAGTAACTTTAGCTGCTGAAGATAACTTGGGAGGAGTAGGCTTAGAATACATCCTTTATACCTTAAATAACAATGATTGGAATGAATATCAAGATTCCTTAAACATTGAAGATGAAGGTGAACATCAAATTATTTATCAAGCTTATGATAAAGCAGAGAACCAGGAAGCCACCCAAAGCAGCCATTTTAAAATTGATAAAATTCCTCCCGAGATCTCCGTTAATACTCCAGCAGAAGGAGCAGTCTATATCTTAAACCAGCCGGTAACTGCCGATTGGTCTATATCTGATAATTTGTCTGGAATAGATGAAGAGTTTACCACTAGCACCACTCCCTCAGGAAATCCTCTTGATACCTCTACTCCGGGTTCTCATACTTTTAGTGTTTCCACAAAAGATCTGGCTGGTAACCTGGTAACTACATCAATTTTCTACTCAATCAACTATCTTTTTGGAGACCTCCAACTGTCTCCTCAAATGGACAGTAAAATCTTTAAGAAAACCAGTAGTATTCCTATTAAATTTCAGTTAACAGATAATAATGGAAACTTCGTCTCTACAGCAGCAGCTCAGCTGTTTGTCGATGATGTCCCAGCTCTGCCCAGTGGTAAATCCAACACTGACAATCTCTTTAGATATGATTCCCTAACTAACCAGTATGTTTTTAACCTCTCCACTTCCACGCCCACCCTAACAGTAGGTACCCACCTTCTGAAAGTTACTTTGGATGATGGAACAGAATATTCTTCCCTCCTTAATATCCGTTAACTAAAGTTATACAAAACCCCTATTGTATTTTCACAAAATTTTACTATAATTCTGATAAGAATTAACCTGACTCTGATTAATATATGATAGATTTCGAATTTCAGCTAAAACAAATCCAAGTTGACCCATCTGAACATCTACAGGGTGATGTTATAAAAATGGCAAGGCCAGGAATCCCAGATGAGAAACCAATTAGAAGAGAACATCCCTACATTCCCTATCCAATAAAAATACCCACACATGTCCCTGAGCCCACCCATCCTACCTCTCCTGAAAGACGAAAACCGGAAATAGTGCCACGCGAACCTGTCCCCATAAGACGATAGCTTTCAAAAATTTTATGAGAACCACAAAAGAAGGTTTATATTCCTCTGTTATGGCAAGGCTTGGGAACACCCCTCTCTTTAGCGAGGAAGGCTTAACACAACCAGACCAAGATTTTCTTTTTGCCATGAGGTGCAACGGATACTTCTTGCTTAACAATGGAGACTGGAAATTTCGTTCAGAAACCTTATATCCACTTACTGAAGAGTTTAAAAGTCAACGTGTATCTTTTTTTGGACCGGCTTCAAGCGATGAATTCTTCTTTAATAAAAGAGTCAATCGTGCTCACTTTTCAGATCCCTTTGCGCGACCATCAGTTACAACTGCCATAAGAAAGTACCGTGATATTGACGAAGATCAGGCTGCGCGGATTGCTTTCATTCTCGGCGGTATTGTCCGGCATATAAAATTAGAGGCTTTCGGTCCCGTTGACACCACAGATAAAATTATCAGGGCTGTTGAATCTGCAGCCCACCTAACTCGGCTTGGGGATAAGAGGAGCGGTGACGCAATTGCCAGTGCTATAGCTATGTATATTATTTCAGGAGGTTCTCTTAAAAAAGATAGCTCTTTTGAAGGGAGCGTGTTTCATATGGCCGAAGCGGTGAGTGAAGATCCTGTTGTACCAAAAGAAACAAGAGATTTAGGTCTATCCCAAACTTTAAGGCTTCGAAACTTTTTTCATAAAATAGAAAGAGAAAGACCTCGACCTCATCCAGATATCGCTGAATTAATTCCAGATTTATACGAATTCCCTACTGTGGGAGCTGAATTTCATTTTCCTGAAAATGCTCCTTATCAATATCCTGCTTTTTGGCAAAGGCTGGCAATCCTAAATATGTCCCAATACCAAAGAGGTTCGTACGTACAATTATCAAGAAATGATAAAGGAGTAATAGAGGTAAGAATAAACCCATCTGTTTATCCTATTACAATCGCTAACTGGAATCATATAAGACGCCTCCTTCCAGAACTTAATCAAACTTTTTTTTCAATTACAATAAATCGAAAAAATGACAGAGATTTCCATTGGGACAATGGAGACAGACCTTTACTTGATAAACTAAGAGCATTGGGGATGCTTAGTTATGCTGGCCTATTTGGTAACAACCCCCTTATGAGAAAACCAGAAGAAGTAGGATTTGGATCAGTTTATCTAGGTCAAACTGTAAAAATGTTTGCTGGAGAGTATGACTTTACTGGTAATTGGGGTGGAGGAGAAGGACAATATGGGCAAATGGCTATCTATACTGGTTTTGGCGAAAATTTCCCATATCTTGCTTACTATCTTTCAATGGTTCTGCATAACCAAAATGTTCTAGAATCTATTCCTAATGACTTATTAGCAAGGATTAGGACATTAAGTGATGCGTTAAATTTAGAAGCAACTTATGGAAACAGAATTTTTACTGCAATACAAAGTAACGTTGCAGCTGATGAAAAGATAAATAAGGCTTACGAAGCTGGGAACAGGATTGTAGAATTATTAAATCCCTAAAAAATCATTAAGAAGTGTTGTTAACTATAAATCAAATACTCTACTCCTATCACTATCCGTTAAATCAAAGATAATTATTCTAGCTGGGGATATAAGCAATGTGACGAGAAGTATTAATTAAGCGAGGTTTGCAGTAGCGAAAAACTAATTGAATTGTAGCAGCTTGCCTAGAAGCTTCTGTATCTGACCTGCCTCTTAGAGGGGGCATGTCAAAAATTGATGCCCAGTATCTTTCTTTTGCCTCAGGGTTATTTTGTAAGTTACCGTCCTTTGATAAAACCATACTGCCAATTAAGACTTGAGATAACAAACAAGCCTCAACATCTAAAGGTATTCTTACTACTGCTACAGGAAGATCAAACCCAATTACAATTTCTGGCCATAACCTACAATCATGAGGGCAAACAGAATGTATAGTACACCCATCTTCACCTAAAAAGATACAGTCTCCATTTTCTTTTTGTTTTAATGTAGAAATAGGCCCTGGCTTTAAGAATTCTGAAACTTTTAAATGGGAATTTTCTTCTATGGGAGCTAGCTCATACTCTCTGACCATTGGTGAATCATTTACTACTGATCTTAGTAAAGGATAGCTTTCTGCCAGCATTTTACCAAAAGTACTGATTTTACAACACAACCCTCCACATCTTTGACAGATAGTTCTAGTTTCCTCTTCAGTCAAAGCAGGTTTCTGATATTCTAGATAAATCACTTCACTGTTCATTAAAAATCAGGCTTAGCTTTTTCCGGAATTTTCATACTAGAAGTATGCCAAATCTTGTGGGACTTATTTAGAATAGGCCCAAGGCTGCATTCCTATGTGTTTTCGGATTTCATTGTGTTCTATTACATGTTTTTTCTCACCCTTTAAAAGATTATCCTTTATATTAGCAGTGTCGTCTTTAATTGATCCCATTTCATCCTGAAGCTGGCTCATGTCAGCTGCTAGAGCCGTTTGTTTGTCCTCAATTCGTTGCACTTTACCCTCTATTCTATCTAATTGTTTATAGACGGGTTCTAAGACTTTTACCATCTCATCACCAATCTTAATAATACCATCATTGGTCATGGATAAAATGTTAACCTGAAGATGGAAAAAATACAAGAAGGCTTATCTATATCAAAACTGAAAAACCTATTTTTTGTGGGCTCACCAGGATTCGAACCTGGGACCTTTGCAATGTGAATGCAACGCTCTAACCAACTGAGCCATGAGCCCGCCAGCTCATTTTACCATCCTAGCTCTTGCCAGACAAGCTGAAAATCTGAGATAATGAGTTGTTATGGAACCGGCATATATCCCAGAGGAAAGAACCGGCTGGTCTAAATTAAAAGATGGCCTAATAGAATTCATTGAATTTATTGCCATCGTTATCGCTATTTTGGCGATCATCCGTTTCTTTGTAGCTGAACCTCATAAAGTTTCCGGAAGCTCTATGTATCCTACTTTCCATGATGGCGACTACCTTATTACCAACAAACTAGCCTTAAGATTGGGTCAGTTCCAGCGGGGAGAAGTGGTTATTTTACAAAATCCCCGTAACCTAGACCAGGTCTTTATTAAAAGAATTATCGGTTTACCATTGGAACACATCAAAATTCAAAATGGTCATGTTTTTATCAACGGACGACAGCTAAAAGAGCCCTATCTTCACCCCGGGACCACAACCCAGGGGGGAATGTTTTTACGGGAGGAAGAAGAGGTCGTTATTCCGGAAAATCAATATTTAGTGATGGGAGACAACCGGGGGGGAAGTTCCGACTCCCGGGAATGGGGACCGGTTAATAAAAGTTTATTGGTCGGTCAAGCCTGGCTCAGGTATTGGCCGCCTCAAAAGTTTACCTTCATCGGCATTGATTTTAGCACGGACTAAAGCTAAGAGTGATTAAATAAGGTTAGTAGGGACTTTTATAGAGAGTGTTGATAGCCTCATAAACCCGGCGCACTTTTTCCGAAGTATCGTTGGGATTTCCCGGCAATCTTATCTCCAACTTGGCATAGTTCCCGGTTAAGACATATTTTACTGCCGCCGGCTCTTCCTTGGAAGAAAGGGTAGAAGAGATACCTTTTTGAATCTGTTCTATCTCTTCATTAATAATATGCATGGCACTTTTATCAGCCTTCCTGGAAACAATCCCATGATGGGAACGCATTTTCCTCACCAGCTCTTCCGTTCCCCGCACCGATAAAGTTTTCCTTAGCACCTCTTTGTAAGCCTCAATGATCAGATGGGGGTCTTCCAGAGCTGCGAGAGCCCTAACATGCCCTTCGGTAGTAGCACCGGACATCAGAGCATCTTTTAGGGCATCAGGTAAAGTAAGTATCCTGATAGTGTTGGAGATATAAGCCGGGCTCTTTCCTACCCTCTGGGCAATTTCCGCATTAGCCAGATTAAACTCATCCATAAGTCTCCTGTAAGCCTGAGCTCTTTCCAAGGGGTTTAAATCCTGACGCTGGACGTTTTCGACTATGGCCATTTCCAGCATGCCCTGAGGGGAGGTCTCTCTGATGATTACCGGCACCTTCACTAGTCCTGCCAGTTTTGATGCTCTCCAGCGTCTTTCCCCGGCAATAATCTGAAATCCGGCTGGAGTCTTAGCTATAACCAGAGGCTCTAAGATACCATGCTCCCTGATAGAATCCGCCAGTTCGGCTAAAGATTCGGGGGTGATTAAACCACGCGGTTGCAGCGGATTTGGTTCGAGAAGATTAATATCCAGTTCAAAAATCTGATCGGTACTATCCATGTACTTCAACTAGACGGCGACCTTTTTTCTTGGCAAATTCCACCTTTCCGGAAGCTATGGCGTAGATCGTAAAATCATCACCTTGTTTGGTACCAGAACCTGGGAAAAAGTGGTTTCCCTTCTGGCGGATAATAATATTTCCCGACTCCACTACTTCCCCGCCGTAATGTTTCACTCCCAATCTCTTGGAAACAGAGTCCCTATTTGTTTTAGTTGAACCGCCTGCTTTTGTATGTGCCATAGATTTATTTTACCCCACCATACTCCTTGTGAAAATATATGTCAACACTACTTTGTTTCCACAAGTCTGATCCGGGTCATCTCCCTTTTTTGCCCATGAACTTTCCTAAAGTTTGATTTAGCTTTGTAGGTTGCCACCCTGACCTTAGGTTTTTTAATATTTCCTAACACTTCAAAGGTCAGCTTCTTTGAAAGATTGGGTTTACCCACTTCGACTTTTACCCCGTCAACCACGAGCAAAACTTGATCTACGAGAAGAGTTTTTCCTTCAGTTGATAACTTATCAACTTCGATAACTTCTCCCGGCTTTGCCAAATACTGTCTTGAGCCAATTTGTACTACCGCGTATTGCATACAGGGAATTTTACCTTGATCAAGCTCCAGTGTCAATCTAAGAGTGAGTTTCTTCTACTCGACCTGGCAGCTGAAGATATGAAACTTAAAGAGATCAGGGTAGCAATAACTGAGCTTCCTCCATAGGAGAGAAGTGGTAAGGTAATTCCTGTAATAGGCATCAAACCGATATTCATCCCGACATTGACCGTAATCTGGAAAAATAACATCCCTAAAGTCCCTAAAACTGTCAGCGTCGCCATACGGCTGACTGATCTACCCACTACCAGAAAACCCCGGGCCAATACTATCCCCCACAGCACCAGCACTATCATTGATCCCACCAACCCAAACTCCTCAGCAATGGAAGCAAACATAAAATCAGTTCTAAACTCAGGCAAAAAGCGAAGCCTTGATTGGGTACCCCTTCCCAACCCCCTGCCTAAAAATTCCCCCGATCCGACGGCAATGGTAGCTTGAATAACGTTATATCCGATACCTAAAGGATCCTTTTCCGGGGAAAGAAAGCTTAAAATTCTTGATTTTTGGTAATCCTTAAGAAAAACCCAGCCCAAAGGCCCAGCAATTAAGGAAAATCCGCTCAGGGCTAATATTTTAAACAAAGAAACGTTAGAGCCCACCAAAATTATCAGCCAAATGGCTGCCAAAGTAAGGGTGGTACCAAGATCGGGCTGCTTAAAGACAAGAAGCAGCACGGGTAATATCAGCAAAAAACTTTTGCCAATATTTTTCCAGGTCGGTAAATTCCGGGACCAAAAGTAGGACAAAAGAAGAATCAATACCGGCTTGGCAAACTCCGAGGGCTGAAGTTGAAAAACCCCCAGAGGAATCCACCTCAGAGACCCCCTGGTTTCCACTCCCAGTAAAAAAACTATTATCAGCAGGACCAAAACAGCCCCATACAGATACTTTATTGACGGACTAAAATTTTCCACATCTATCTGGGCTAAAAAGCCATAAACTCCCAGGCCTACTAAAGCATAAAGCGCCTGCTGAAAAGCCAGCTTGGGATCTGAGGAATAAATAACCAAAATTCCCAGGGAGAGTAAGAGTATTACCGGAACAGTGATGAGAAGGTCAGGCAGAAAACTTGTTTTACTCATGCTGAGATAACTTTTATTTCCAGTTTCTCTCCGAAGCTTATACTATCAGTATTGGTTTGCTGAAGTAGCATTTCAAGTAGATCTTTCCTCTTGGGTGTTTCAGGAAGAAAAATATTAATTCGGTCCTTCAAAGTTAATCTTGCTTCTTTTCGAAGCTGCTGTACTTGGCGAATAAGTTCTCTGGTATTTCCTTCTTCTTGAAGCTGGGGAGTAACTTTTATATCCATTTTTCCTGATACTATATCCTTTGAGGACTTTTGATACTCAATCTCTTTGATATTCAACTCTTCCGCTAAAATCTGCTCCAACTCTTTGCTTAAAGATTCAGACAAGGAATAAGTAAACTTCTGTAGCGGCTGACGGAGTTTAATCCCTGCTTCTTTCCTCTGACTGTGTCCAAGCTCTGCCAACCTCCTCACCTTTACCATATCCTCGATCAGTTTTTTATCTATAAGGGTTTTGTCGGCTTGAGGGTAGTCAGAGAGATGAACAGATTCTTCTCCAGTTAAATTACGATACATCTCTTCCGTGATAAACGGAACAAGTGGAGCCGCAAGCTTCACCAGAGTTAATAATACCTCATGCATGATTGATAACGTCACTTCCCTCGCTTTCTGGTCCACCCATGGATCAACTCTATTTCGGGAACGACGAATATACCAAGTAGAGAGATCTTCTAAAGTAAACTTTTTAAGGGCATTTGTCACTGAAATCACATCATATGCGCCAAAAGCCTTATGAAGGTCAATGATTAGTTGATTCAATCTAGCAAGTACCCACTTATCTAATATACTTAATTCGTCTCTCCTTACAACCTCAGTTGGGTTCCATTCATTTAAAAGTGCATAATCGGTGAAAAATTTATAAGTGTTCCAAAAAACAAGCAAGAATTTATAATTTTCCGCTACCCCCTCTTCCGAGAAATTCATATCTCCGCCCTTCATAATAGGAGAACCCATAAAATAGACCCTTAAAGCGTCGGCCCCATATTTTTCCAGCACTAATTTTGGATCAGGGTAATTACCAAACGATTTACTCATCTTCCTCCCATCAGTGCCAGCAATTGTTC
This sequence comes from bacterium, assembly GCA_030647265.1. Taxonomy (GTDB): domain Bacteria; phylum Patescibacteriota; class Microgenomatia; order Daviesbacterales; family UBA10151; genus JAUSJM01. The sequence goes on along the minus strand of JAUSJM010000029.1, from coordinate 30,865 downwards.
CATGGGATACAGCATTCAAAAAGGCTGTGTCGTCAAATAAAATGGTTGCAACTCTAAGTAGGACATTAAACCAAGCTCGTACTTGAGGAGTATACTCAATAATAAAATCTGCAGGACGGGATCTTTCATAAATTTCCTTATTCTCAAATGGATAATGATATTCGGCAAAAGGCACCGAACCAGAATCCATCCAGCAATCTAAAACCTCAGGTACTCTTCTGTACTGTTTCCCATCTTTGGTAAAAACTATTTTGTCACAAATATCGCGGTGTAAATCCATGGGCTCCATACCAAAGAAATACTTTTCTTTCCCCTCTACCATTCTTTTTGTTATTTGATCTGTATATTGCATCATCTCCTCAATACTCCCCATCACAATTTCCTCCCCATATTCACTTTTCCATAAAGGCATAATCGTTGCCCAATAGCGGTTACGAGAAATACACCAATCAGGAGAAGTTTCCAAAGTCTGGCCAAATCTGCCATGTTTTAAGTGAGCTGGAATCCAACTAATCTTCTCATTTAGCTCCAACATTCTCTTCTTAATAGCCTGAATATTAATAAAGTAGGCATCTTGAGCCATGTAAATTAGCGGATTCTCCCCTCTGTAAAAAGGCAGGCGATGACAATATGTTTCTGAACGAAGCAAGTTTCCCTTCTCTACTAAATCTTCAGCAATTAAAGGTGATGCATCTCTTAAATAAACCCCCTTCCATGGTCCAATTGCCATTATACCTTCGTTATCAATATCAGAAAGACCGCTTAAATGATATTTTTGGCCAAGTTGAAAGTCGACTTCACCAAAAGCCGGAGCGATATGGATCACGCCTGTACCTTCGTCAGTTGTTACATCCTCTGATAAATAGACCTTAAAATCATTGGTTGCTTTCTGATCTACAAAGAAATCATAAACTGGCTTATATATAACTCCGTTCAGCTTCTTTCCTTCGAACTCTTTAAGAACACTAACTTCTTTCTCTTTACCTCTACCTACTTCCTTAGTAGGTTTAGCAAATGTATAACGGAGGCGGCTTTTTACAACAATAAAGTACTCGCTGTCATACTCTACCAAAACATATTTTAGTTTTGGATGAACAGCTAAAGCAAAATTGGCAGGAATTGTCCAAGGTGTGGTGGTCCAGGCTACCAAATAAACAGGCTTACTTTCTACTTCTTTTATTTTTAAAAACCCAGGAGATTTTTCAATCTCAAATTTCACAAAAATGCTTAGGTCTTCTACATCACGGTAGTTGTCTGGATCCATCGCTACTTCAAAATTGGAAACCGGAGTGGATGTATCAGTTGAAAAAAGAGAGACTCTCTTTCCTTTATAAATAAGTCCTTTCTCATAGATTTTCTTAAAACCCCAGATGACGGACTCCATGAAAGGTAAATCCATGGTGTAGTAAGCATGATCCATATCTACCCATCTTCCCACCTTCTCCACATACCAGCGCCATTCATCAGTACAATTCTGGACGTACTTGCGACACTCCTGAACATATTTTTCAATACCTATCCTTTTTTCTAAATCAATATTATCTTTTACAGCCAAAAGTTTACTCACTTTCTCTTCTATAGGAAGGCCGTGACAATCCCAACCAAAAACTCTCCTTACCCTTTTGCCAAGCATAGTTTGATACCTGGGGATCATATCTTTGGCAATAGAGGTCAGAAGATGGCCGTAATGAGGGAGGCCACTGACAAAAGGAGGACCATCAACAAAGGTATATAAGTTATCAGGACTTCTCTGTTCCACAGATTTCTCAAAAACCTTGTTATCTTTCCAAAACTTAGAAACTTCATCTTCTAAGGCTGGAAAATCAACTTGTGACGAGACAGCCTTAAATCTAGACATCTTGGAGTAATTCTAGCAAAAAACTTCTCTTGAAACCAGCTGGAGAACCAAACATCTAACCCCCGAGGTTAGATAAGAAAGTAAAAGTTAAGCTTGACACATCTAAGGCACCCGCATAACATTCAACCAATTCTTTGGTAAACAAAAATTGAAAGATTTAAACCACCAACTTGTCTCGATTCTCGATGTCTCTGAAAGTAATTCCTTATTACTTCCTTACTGGATATTTACTTATCTATTGATTTAAGGAGTATAATAGAACTTATGAGTAGTAAAATACTAATCAAGTATACAAATAAATGGGTTGCCTTAACTCCTGATAGGAAAAAGGTTATGGCTTCTGCACCGGACATTAAATCACTGGACAAAAAGGTAAGTAAGTTATCAAAAAATAAAGACCTTATATTCCATCATGTTCTGCCAGTAAACGGTTATTATTCTCCATAATGGCAAAGATAGGTTTTTCATATTTTCCTAGGCCAGTAATTGACCTAAGTACAAATTTGCAAATAGGCGAGGTGTTTACTCCTTATATTCCTATCAGATTATCAACCGGACACGGTAATCAAAGCCGCATTATTGATGCCCTTTTGGATTCAGGTGCTGACAGAAATCTTTTCCCTATTTCCCAAAATTAAGTCCTATCAAACTTGGGGTATAATCATCTTATGGCTAAACCTGTACTCTATATCTTATGTGGCCTCCCATATTCAGGGAAAACAACTTTAACTCGTGAGTTGGTGAAACGTTTTGGGTTTAAAGTAGTCTCTATGGACAATGTTATGGGTGAAAAAGGCTATGACCCAGTTACTATGACTCAGGAAGATTGGAATGAAGTTTACTCAGAAGGCTATGAAAGATTAAAGGAGTTTCTGAGAGAAAGCTCTTCTATAATCTTAGATATAGGTAATTTAAAAAAGAGTGAGAGACAAACAGCCAGAGATATAGCTCAAAGTTTAGGGGTTGATTACAAATTAATTTACATTAATACCCCTCTAGAAGAAATCAAAAGGAGGAGATCGGAAAACCAGCAGACTAAAGAAAGAGGACACCTGGAGGATGAAACTATGAACAGTGCTTTGAAAATGTGGGAGGAGCCGGCTACTAATGAAAACCCCATACTTTATAACCAGGAGATGAATTTGGAAGAATGGATTAAAGAAAATATATGAGTACAAAGGCAGGGAAAATTGGCAGACATAAATTCCATGGAGATCCTGCAAGATTTGATGTGGTGGCAGAATATATCTCCCAAAATTACCATGGAAAAATTACCAGGATTGCTGATGTGGCAGGAGGCCAAGGAATGCTTTGTAGGATCTTAAATAAAAAGTATAACTTTGAATGTGAAGTAGTTGATCCCAGAAGTTTTACCCTAGTAGGAGTTCCCAATAGAGCTGAAGAATATCAAGCAGAGATGGCAGATTATTATGATCTCATTGTTGGTATCCACCCTGATGAAGCTTTAAAAGAAGTAGTCTATTCTGCCAAAATTAGGCCAGTAATATTAATCCCTTGCTGTAACTTTTGGTCTAAAGAAGAGGCTTTAGGCAGAGATGCCTTAATTCAAAAGATAGAAGAATTTTATCAGGAAAATGGCATAAAATACCAAAGAGTAACTTTTCTCTTTCAGGGCCCCAAAAATATTGCCCTGATCTCAGAACCACCTAAAAGTAGTTAGTTGTTGCGGCGCAGGAACGCCGGAATATCTAGTCTGCTGTTATCATCATCCTCTTCTTCCTCTTTTACTCCCTCCCCATCATCAGTAGCTTGTACTTGAGAATCATCTTGTGCCTGCTGAGTAGCTTGAGCAAAAACCATGGGAGCAGGCTGGTTCATCCCTAAACCAGCAAACTCCCTTAGTCTGGCTCTGGTTTGATCAAAACCGGTAGCTATCACTGAAATCACCAACTGGTCTATCTGATCCTCCTTGATAGTAGCTCCAAAGATAATGTTGGCATCAGGATCGGCGGCAGCGGCAATGATCTTGGCAGCCTTGTCCACCTCATCCATAGTCAAATCCGGCCCACCGACAATATTAAAGAGTACACCCTTTGCCCCCTCGATGGAAACTTCCAAAAGGGGTGAAGCAATGGCCATCCTGGCAGCTGCCTCAGCCCTATTCTCTCCTCCTGCCTTGCCGATACCCATCAGAGCGGAACCGGCATTGGACATGATGGACCGAACATCAGCAAAGTCAACATTGATCAGACCCGGCATCACGATAAGATCGGAAATTCCCTGCACTCCTTGTCCTAAAACAGAATCGGCCAGTCTGAAAGCTTCATTTAAGGTCATATTTTTATCCACTACTTCCAAAAGCCTTTGGTTGGGGATAACAATTAAAGCATCAACCTTGTCTTTTAACTCCTCAATACCGTCTTCTGCTACGATCATCCTCCTGGTGCCTTCAAAGTTAAAAGGCTTTGTTACAACTGCCACTGTCAGCGCTCCTACCTTTTTAGAGATGGCGGCTGCTATGGCAATAGCTCCCGTACCTGTCCCTCCTCCCATACCGGCTGTTAGAAAAACCATGTCCGCATCTTGGATAACATCTTCTATCTTTTGAGTTGATTCTTCTGCTGCCTGGCGGCCAATCTCCGGTTGTCCGCCTGATCCTAATCCCCGAGTTAAAGCTTCACCGATTTGTACTTTGGTAGGAGACTGGTTTGCTAAAAGGGCTTGGGCATCGGTATTAATAGCCACAAATTCCACACCTTGAATCTGCTGCAGGGAGATCATTGAGGATAAAGCATTACACCCGCCACCACCTAAACCTACTACCTTGATCTTAGCAAATCTTTGAACGTCAGGTTTAATTAACATGGTTGTCTGTCTTTGGCAGATTCTAACAAGTATTTATTCTTTTGTCTAGGGCAGGAAAGATTTGATTAAGCTGATACCTCGGGAGATAACATCCTTTAAAAGCAGATTTCTAGCTAATATCGGTAAGGCAAACTGTTGTCCGGAACCGGAACGGGCAGTATACAAGATCAGCCCGGCAGCAGTAGCAAAAAGAGGTGAATCTACTTCATCCACCAGTCCTACTAACCCTTCAATCTTCCCTACTCTGGCAGGGTAACCCAGGCTGTGCTTGGCAGTTTCCAAGATATCTACCGTCAGAGCTCCACCGCCGCAGATAACCAAACCGGAGGGAATCTGGGTACCGAAACCGCTCTTTTTAATCTCTTTACCTATCAGCTCGAAAATCTCTCTTACTCTCGGCCTGACAATGGAATCTACTACCGCTTTCCGGGAGATTTTTTGCATCTCCTCGGTTATCCCCAAGCCTCTTACATCCAAAGGTTCTTCTTTGGGAGCCTTGCCCCCGGGAGTCGTTTGGCGGTGCAGTAAAAGTTTTTCTTCTCCTTCTTGAATCTGCGGTAAAGCCGGAGTTTTGACCGCCTTACCTAAGAAGACTTTAATCTTTTCTGCCGATTCCAGGGAAATTCGAAGACCCACCGCCAAATCCGAGGTGACGTGACGGGCTCCCACCGGAATGACCGAGGACCAGGCAATGGCCCCGTCAACAAAGATCACCACATCCGTAGTTTCCCCTCCGATATCCACCATCACCACTCCCAGCTCTTTTTCGGTATCCGTCAGCACGGCATGTGAAGAAGCTACCCCTCCAAAAACCAGCTCTTCTGCACTCACTCCCACCAACCCCATACACTTCACCAGGTTTTTCATAGCTGTCGAGGAAGCAGTAATAATATGGGTATCGGTTTCCAGCCTGATACCGGTCATACCGATCGGATCCCGGATACCTTCCTGTCCGTCCACAGTATAGGTCCTCGGAATAACATGCAAGATTTCCTTGGAAGAAGGTAAGGTAATAGCCCGAGCGGCATCGTTGACCCGCAAAATATCATTTTCCTCAATCTCGCTGTCCGGCTTGGCCACCGCCACTACCGCATGAGAGTTGGTACTCTCAATTTGAGGTCCGCCGATAGAAGCATAAACGGAGGAGATGGAATACCCGGCCATCCTCTCCGCTGCCTCGATGCTCTCCGTAATGGCTGCTACCGCTTCTTCAATATCGACAATTTGCCCTTTCTTAATCCCCCGGGAAACGGTAGCAGAAACACCGATGAGGTTAATTTTATCGTCTTCTCCCACGGAGGCAATTAAGGTGGCAACCTTGGAGGACCCGACATCAACAGCACATAAAACTTTGTCTTTACTCATGTTTTTGGGAGTATACCACTACAGGTTTATCAAAACGCAGATCAATTGTATCCATTGCTTTCCCATCTATTTTAGCTTTCTGTAAGATTAGTTGTAAAGAGGCGAGTTGCCTGGACATATCCTTGGCCAGGGATAAAACTACTCTAGGTTGAGTATTAGTTAGTAAAACGCTTCCCAGTACCTTCAGCTGGGTGACGGGCAAGTTTATTTTTTTAAATTTATCAAGGGCCAGGGTCAAGCTTTCAAAAAGACCCTGGTTTAAGTTCTGACCCAATTTGATTGTTTGCTCATTAATAAAAAGAGTGGGCAAATCTGCTCTTGTCTCTTGTTTAAAGATTTTACCGCCCTTATCAGCCAACCAAACGTCACTTGATGAAGCTGAAAAGGACCAATCCAAAAGTGATGCCTGAGAAGATAGGGGAGAGTTTAAGTCAATCGTCAACCCTTCAGATAGAACATAGGAAGTGACATTTACTGAAGGCTCTTTTTCCCTGACTACTGCCACTATTATTCTAGGGAGTTTCCTTTCAAGTTGAAGGGTTTGTAGGCAAGGGAATTTTTGAGCAGCTTTTTTCCTCAACTCTTCCTCATTAATGACAAAAATGTTCACCCCTTTTAAGTTTAAGAAAGAAATGATGTCATTTTGTGGAGCGCAACTTAAACTGCCCTGAATCTCCACCGAAGTTACACTTAAAAGATTGAAGCGGGAGATCGCCAAGAAAACTACAGCTAAAAGGATAAGTAATCCTAAAAAAAGTTTTTTCTTCAAGCTATCTCCCTTTGCCTTATCAGAGTTAGTGTTTCCAAAGCCAGCCTTTTAGCAGCATCAGGAATTACTAAACTTTTAGCCCGGGAAGCTTCCCGCTTCAACTCTGGTAAATCTTTTAACATCTGGGTAATATCTTCCAACAATCTTTTCCCTGACAACTCACTTTGAGGCAAAATTTTGGCCAATCCCGCCCTCTGGAAAAATTTGGCATTGATATTTTGTTCGTCCCGGGAGATATACGGCAGGGGTATAACCAGAGCAGGAACCTGGAAATAGGAAAGCTCCAGCAATGTATTTGCTCCGGCTCTGGCTACTACCAGGCCGGCATTTTTAAAAATATTTCCCATATCGGAGCCTTCAATCCACTTTCTAACGACATACCTTTGGGGATGCTTTAAGCCGTTCTTTTTGGCTTCCAATTTGGCAAAATCCTGAAATTTAGAATCTCCTGTCTGATGAATCACTAAGGCCTGCTCTGTCAGCTCCTCCAAGACCTCACCCAAAGCTTCATTAATAACATGGGAGCCCTGGTTACCGCCGGTAACAAGAATCAGGGGCAGCTCTTCTTTGTGAACCAGGCTTATTACCTCTTTAATCTCTTGCTCATGGAAAGATACGCCGTCAGTCGAAATCAGTTCTTGACGCATGGGATTGCCGGTTAAAACCGATCTGGATTTTGCTAAAGTATTATCCGGAAAAGAGACCGCTACTTTATCAGCAAACCAGGAGGAGATGGTATTAGCCAAGCCAGAGACTAGTGTTTGTTCGTGGATAATCACCGGTACAGAGAGCAGCCAGGCAGCAAAGACAGTTGGTACTGCCACGTAACCCCCAAAGGACAAAACCACTTCTGGTTGTTCCCTCAGTAAAAAATAAAGGGCCTGAAAAAAACCGAAGGGAATTTTTAAAATTGAGGGGATGGTGTAAATTGTAAACTTTCTCTGCAACCTCCCGGTAGTCAAAGGCAAAAACTTTACTCCCATTTTAGGTAGAACCTGAGATTCTGCAGAGGAAGAGTCATCCCCTTCCCGGGTAAATTTTCTCCCTATGTAGACAATTTTTGTTCCATTCCACTTCTGCAGCTCTTCTATGACTGCCTGGGCAGGAGTAAAATGAGTACCGGTAACTAATATCTTCATGTTTTTGCCGGGTCAGATTGCTTTGACAGATTTAGTAATATACCAACTGCCACCAAATTTGCAAGTAAAGCCGAGCCCCCATAAGAGATAAAAGGTAAGGGCACACCTGTTAACGGCATTAAAGCCACCATGGCAGCCAAATTAATCACCGCCTGTACTCCCAACCAAATAGTTAGTCCGGCCGCCAAAAATTTCCCAAAATTATCTGAAGCCCGCTCGGCAATCTTAAAACCCCTCAGAATAAAATAAGTAATGACGCCTATTAAAATAAGGCTTCCCAAAAATCCAAACTCCTCTCCGATGACGGAAAAAATCGAATCAGTAGTTACCTCAGGGATATAAGCAAACTTTTGCCGGGACTGGCCAATCCCTAAGCCAAACAGTCCTCCCGATCCCAGGGCAATTAAAACCTGGGAAATATGATAGGAAAAACCCTGGGGATCAGTAAAGGGATCTAAAAAGGCTAAGATCCTTTGCCTTCTGTAAGGAGCAATCAAGACAAAACTTATAAAACCTACAATCCCGGTTACTAAAAATCCCCCCAGTTGCCAAAGAGGCGCTCCCGCCACCAGATAGATTCCAAAAGAGGTCAGCACATAAACTGCTGCTGACCCCAGATCTTTCTGCAGCAATCCGATAATTCCTGCCACCAAACCCACTAAGAATATAAAGGGTAAGGATTTTATTCCTTTCTTGAAAAAGCTGGCAAAAAAGATTACCGAGGAAAGCTTAATGATCTCCACCGGTTGGATATTAAAACCGGGACCACGGAGCCACCGGTGAGCCCCTCCGGCTTTTACTCCCAACCCCGGGACAAAGACCATCAAAAGGAGCAGCAGAGAGAAAAGAAAAAAGGGGATGGCCAGCTTTTGTAGCCTGTGGTAGTCAAAAAAGCTGAAAAACCCCAAAGCCCCAAAACCTAAAACCACCCAAAAAACCTGTTGTTTAATATAGTAATATTTGTCGCCAAAATCCCGGAAGGCTTCAAATTGGGAAGCATCATAAACCATTAGCAGTCCAAAGAGGGACAAAAAGACTACCAGACCGAGCAACACCAGGTCCACTTTTTGTTTTTGGGCAAAAACCTGATGAGTTGTAGGCTGGGGTAGACGCTTCGGAGAAAGCTTTCTTGAGGCAAACAATCTTTTCACAATCATATTTTAACCCAAATGATCGCCTAATGGGAACTCTTCCAAAGATACAGCAGAGTCATCTAGTTTTTAATATAGGATTTTCTTGTTATACTTCTAATATGGAACTTGCAGAATTTAGACAAGAAAAAATAAAGGGGAGAGGAGAGTTATTTGCTAAGGTCATCTCAACCCTCAAAGAAGAACAACCAATTGCTATCCATCAGTTTGGTAGCGGTACCAATGGATATCGAGACGAATTAAGCGACATGGATATGTGGTTCACTTTTGACGACTTGAGAGTTAATGATGTTATCACCAGAAGAGATGAGATATTTTCTAAAATTGGTAAAATTTTAATAAAAAGCGAGCCTCCACAGAATGCCCCTCTTGGTGGTAAATATTCTTTGGTTATTTTTGATACAGATCATGGACTTTATCACGTAGACTTCTATTTATCCAAACATTCACAAACCAATATAAGGCCTGATGCTATTTTTCTTCACGGTACAGATGAAATACCACGAGGAGAATGGATTATGGATAAAGATGCCAAAACAAACGAGACACTTGAAGAAACAATGAATCAAACAATTACAATGGCCTTTATTTTAATTAAGGCAATTATTCGAGGAGGTTGGAACGACACCCATGCTAATTATCTCAGAGCTTTATATCAAGATGTTCAGAGAATTGCTGGTAAACGACCAGAATCCTTACCAGATACTTCTGATTTTACCTTTTTAAACTCTCTTTTAGATAATCTCATAACTGATTCAGACGAAAAGCAAAAGATAGCCTTAGCTAAAATTAAAGACTACGCAAATAAAGTTAAAAATTTATATCTACTGCCAAACGACAAGAAATAGACCTACTACTTATCTGGAAAGAAGGGCGAGCCAGAGACCGAGGATGGCAAAGATGGCTCCGGCAAGCCATAACCTCATGACCACTTTGGGTTCTTCCCAACCGATATACTTTAGGTACATATGAATGGGAGTAACAGGCAGCAGCTTCCGGTGCAACAACCTCTTAGAAAGAATCTGCAGCAGGGAAGAAAGAATAATTACCACAAACACTCCTCCAATTACTGCCAACCCTAAAATTTTCCCGGTGAGCAACCCAAAAACCGCTAAGGCTGCTCCAAACCCATAAGCTCCGGCATCCCCCAGATAAACCCGGGCCGGAAAAACGTTAAAGTAAAGATAGGCAATCAAAGCTCCTATCCACACTCCGGCAAAGATAGCCATATCCTGATTTAAAGTTGAACTAGCCAGAGCCAAAAAAGCAAAAAGACAGATTGTCAAAAGACCTGTAGAAAGTCCGTCCAAACCATCAGAGATGTTAAAAGCGTTAGAAAAAGCCAAAATGGCAAACACTGCCAAGGGAATATAGAACCATCCCAAAACAACGTTTCCCACAATAGGAATAAAAATGTTATTTAACCCTACAACGTAATAGAGAATAAGAGAGATAAAAAGGGCCATCACCGTTTGTAACCCTAAAAGATACCTCCCCCGAATTCCGGCGTACTTTCCGGAAAAAGAAACAAAAATTTTCCGGAAATCATCCAAAAAGCCGATTAGCCCAAAAGCGATAAGGGTTAAAAAAAGCACTATTATTTCCAAGTTCACCCGGTGGCGGCTAATAAGCAAAGCGGCCAGACTTAGAACAATGACCGCGGGAATAATAAGTATCCCCCCGCCCACCGGAGTGTTAATATCCTTCCCTGCCAAAAGTTGGTTATGGATGGGAGTAGAGGTATCGGTGACTTTTTTTACCACTTTCCTGAAATTCGGATTAAAACGGGGAGATCTCTTCAGATAAAAAAGTAGGTCTATAAAGGGGATCAACAAAAAGCTGGTCACAAAAAAGGAAATCAAAATCAGTCCCAGAAGTTCGATCATCGTCTTTTTTCTTTACTTATTCTGGCTACTACCTCATCTAATTTTACCGCCCGGGAGCCTTTGACTAAAATCAGGTCCCCTTTGCCTAATATATGGAGAACTTTAGAAACCATCTGGGAGTTGGAAAGGTTGACTTCCATCCTTTCCGCCGGAAACCCCAGCTTTAGCAGCTCGTCAGAGATAAACTTTGTTTCCCCTGTGCCTAATAATAACAAATCTATCTTCTGCTTGTAAATTTCCTGGGCAATCATACGGTGTAAACGTTCCGAATAAATACCCAGTTCCTTCATCTCTCCCAATATGGCAATGCGTCTTCTGGCCGGCAGTTCGCTTAAAACATGTAGTGCCTCATTCAACGCTGCCGGAGAAGAGTTGTAAGTATCATCCAAAACAGACCATCCGTCCATTCCCTCTACTAGCTGCAAGCGGTGGGAAGGAGTTTCCATTTTTTCCAAACCTTTCTTAATAGCAGTCAGGCTCATATCACAGGTCAGACCCAAAGCAGCAGCAGCCAAGGCAGCCAGGACAAAATGTTCCCCTAAGAGCTTTAAATCTACCTGAACTCTTTCCACACCATAATTTAATTCAAAGGAGGTAAAGCCCTGTCCCAGTTGAATATTGGAAGCCCAGAGATGGCAATGTTTGGAGTTAGTTCCGTAAAAAATTACTTGGGCCTCAGTCTCCCCTGCCAGTTTCCTGGTATGTAGGTCATCCCAATTCAAGATAGCAAAACCATTTTTGGGCAGTTGCCTTACTAAAGTAGACTTTTCTTTAATAATTTCTTCCAGGCTTCCCAAAAACTCACTGTGGGCAAAAGATAAACGGGTAACAATAGCAGTGGCGGGTTTGACCAAAGAAAGGTAAAAATCCATCTCTCCGGGATATTCTATCCCCATTTCCAAAATGACTTTTTTAATCTTGGGACGGAGCTTCAGAAGGGTGGAGGGAATATTGAAGATGGGATCAATATTTTCATAAGTAGCCAGAGTAGGATATTTTTGGGACAGGACTGCCAGACAGGCTTCTTTAGTGGTAGTTTTTCCCACTGAACCGGTAATACCGATAAATGAGGAGCGGGGATAAAGGCCTGCTATTTTCCGGGCCAGGAAAAAACGTAAGAAATGGGCGGGTTTTTTCAAACTGCTCACTTTTCCCCAAATGGGGTGTTTGCCAATCTCCATGTGGGGTTATTCTACGTTCTTCTCGATTAGAAGGCAAGGTATTAGGGCTTCTTTGCTTGGAGTTTGAAGACTACTGAGAGGATAATATCTTCTCTTTTTAAATCAGGAACTTCTACGTTTTCCACTTCTCCTGAGCTGGTAAAAACCTTTACCTGATGAATCTTCTCTTTTAAGGCTGGAGTAATGTATAAAGATCCGCCCAGTGTACCCAAATTAGAACGGAAAACTTCCAAGCCTCCTAAACCCTGAGAAGTAGCATACTCAGCCAACCTGGCCAGAGTCACCCCGGATTCTGCCTCCAAAAAAGCCTCTTCAATCCCTATCCCCTTCTTGGAAACCTTACCCTTAATACCAAAGATTTTCATGCTATCGCTGCGGTTTTTTATCACCAACCCTTTAAGACCAGCTTCAGAGATAGCTACCTTACTTCCTAAACCGATAATTAAAACAGGTATCCGTAAATCCTGACAGTCTTCTAAAGCTTTCACCAACTCCCTGATACTGGTAGCAATATAAAAAGCCTCAGCTTGGCCTCCCAAGCCACTTTTTAAGTGCTCTGTGATATCAACATCAAATTTCAGGCGGTGTTCACCCAGTTGGGTGGCCAGAAGTTTAAACTTTTGATCCATGGTTTAGAATTTTTAAAGCTGCTCTTTGATCAGACCAGGGTTTTTCCACTCCTCTATAATTCATGGATTTTTCGTGGCCCTTCCCGAAGATACCTACAGTATCTCCTTTAGCAGCTAAAGAGATAGCCAGTTCAATAGCTTTCTCCCGATCAACTTCTGTAAATAAATTTTTACCCAATCTGGCTCCAGCCTTAACAGCTCCCTCCATAATCTCCTCAATAATTTTATCTCGATCCTCAAAACGAGGATCTTCATCGGTTAAGACTGTAATACCGGCAAACTTAGCTGAGATCCTTCCCATCATCGGTCTTTTTTCCCGGTCTCTTTCCCCGGCACAACCAAAAACAGCAATCAACTTTCCCTTGGTGTGAGTTCTTAAAGCTCTCAAGGCCTGTTCTAAAGCATGGGGGGTATGAGCAAAATCCACCACCACTTTTATTCCCCTCTTGTTAGGAATTTCTTCCATTCTTCCCACAAGTCCAGTAAAACTTTCCAGGCTTTTTCTGATCACTTTTTCTTCCAATCCTAAAATTTTTCCCACAGATGCTGCTGCCAAAGCATTTAGTAAATTAAACTCTCCCGGAATTTTAAGTTTTAAAGGAAAGTTTTTACAGTTTACCTTTGCTTTTCCATTTAAACCAAAGCTTTCTATCTCCCCTAAAGTTATCTTTGCTAACATCTCAAAGCTAGGATCATCAGCATTGAGCACGGCATATTTTACCCCCATGATCAGCTTAGCCTTAGCCTGCAGGTAATTTTCAAAAGTTAAATGATAATCTAAATGTTCATGAGTGATATTGGTAATCACCCCAATTTCAAAGGGTACTCCCCAAACCCTAAACTGGACTAATCCATGGGAAGTTACCTCAAGTACCACAAATTCATCACCATGATTTTGGGCCATCTTGAGGTATTTCTGGGTATCAGAAGGTCCGGGGTTGGTAACATGAAAACCCGTATCATAGTTTTTGCCCCCGATAACAGCATTAATGGTGGAAATCATAGAGACTTTTTTACCAGCATTCTGAAGCATTTTGTAGATCATGTTGACAGTAGTAGTTTTCCCGTCAGTCCCGGTCACCCCAATGACTCGAAGCTTCCTCCCGGGAAAATTATACTTAATATTAGCCAGTACCGCCTCTGGTAAATGCTTACCTAAGTTAATAACTGGATATGGAATAAGTTTTCTAATTTTACTTACCATCAAAGGTATTATATCAACTCAGCATCACGATGTATTAATCAAAAATCTTCAAGTTCCCACATGGAGTGTGGGAAGCTAAAGTTACTCTGATGGTATTACATTAAAGTAGGGTAAAAGTTCTTTGGCGATGGCAAAAAAGGTAGGAGCAGCTGTTTCTGCTCCGAAGATGGAAGAGGAGGGTTCAGTGTATTTTACCAGCATCACAAATTTGGGGTTATCAGCCGGAGCAAAACCGACAAAGGAAGCAATGGTTTTGGTGGGATCATAATGCCCCGCCACCGGAATCTGAGCTGTCCCGGTTTTCCCGGCTATCCTAAAACCCATAGGAGCAAAGATTTTAGCCTCCCCCCTTTCCACTGCCTGAACCATCATCTCAGTTACTACCTTAGCTGTTTCCGAACTGATGGGCCTGCCAACAATCTTAGGTTTTATTTCTGTTATCTTCTCACCATCTTTGATTTCCCTAGCAACCTGAGGTTCCATAAGATACCCCCCGTTAGCAATCACCGAAACGGCTCTGACCATTTGAATGGGAGTCACAGCAACTCCTTGTCCAAAAGAAGATGTTGCCAAATCAATCTCCTTCCAATCATCCCGGTTCCGAATATCAGGACTGGTCTCATCCTGCAGATCTATTCCCGTGACAGCTCCAAAACCGAAATCGGCAATATATTTGTACATCTTTTCCAATCCTAACTTTCTGCTTATAAAAACCATCCCGGTATTATCCGAATGTACTAAAACATCAGTCATGGTGGTATTGGAGTAATATTTATTGTTCCAAGTACGGATTATGTAGTCAGCGATAGTCACCGGGCCAGAACAGGCATCGCATTCCGTATCAGGCTTAACTAAACTTTCATTAATCGCCGAGGCCATCACCAAGACTTTAAAAGTAGATCCCGGTTCGTAGGTGTCTGCTACTACCGGATTACGGTAATAATCTTTGGAAAAATCAGCAAAGTTGTTGGCATCATAATTTGGGAAAGAGGCCATCGCTAAAATTGCCCCAGTCTTAGGATCCATCACCACAGCAGATCCTGATTTGGCCCCGTATTTTTTAACCCCTTCCTTTAAATTCTTCTCTACTAAATATTGTATTGCCCGGTCCAGGTTCAATACCACATCCCTCCCCTGCTTAGGGTCTTTTTTAACAAATCTTCCCATTAAAATAGGCAATCCTTGAGCATCTTTTTCTTCTGTCAGAACCCCTCCCACTCCCTTAAGCTGCCCGTTATAAAAACCTTCCACCCCAAAGTAACCTTTTTGCTTCCCTAGCTGATCAGAACCGACAAACCCCAGAAGGTTTGCTGACATAGAAGCCTCCGGATAGAAACGGCTCATCTCCCCGTCAAACCCGATACCTAAAAGGTTTAAATCCTCGATTTGCTTTTTGGTGTTTAAACTTAATCCCTTTTCTAAACTTACCCACTGAAGGTCTTGAGAAAGCTGAGATTTATACTTCATCTGAAGGTCTAAAACATCTTTAGGATCAGGCTGGGAATCAGGGAAAGCTGAGGGAGAGCTCTCCTCTACTGCCAGAATTTGCTGGCGTTTTTTTTGCTCTAAGGACTTTTGAAAATGGGCAGCTGTAACCATTTTAGCAAGTTTTGATGAGACCTCTTCTTTATCTTTTATCGCTTGCGGCAAACCATAAAGCAAAAAGGTGGGTTTATTTGAGGCGAGTATCGCTCCGTCGGAGGAGAAGATCAATCCTCTGTATCCTTCAATATTTTGGGTAGTGAGATGCTGCTGATCTGCCAAAACCGAAAGGTCATCAAAACGTATCACCTGCCAATAAAAAAGCCTCACCAATACTGCTCCCAAAATCATCACAAAACATAATTTCAAAAACATGATCCTCATAAATTAAGCTTTCCTAGGCTAGAACCATAGTAAGTCCTAATAAGCTTTGAAGGCAAGTAAGTTGTAGAGTTAAAAAGCAGCGGCTAAATTTAGGGGTTTCATGTATTCGATGGTTTTTATAGTGGTAAAGCCCAAAGCGGTAGCCTGAGGCTCTAGTGAAATTAAAGAGGTATGTTCGGCAATGGAATTTTCCAAGATCTGATTTTCTAGTTTTAACTCTGCCTGAGCAGTTTTGAGCTCCTGGATTTTATTACCATATGTTGCCAGCCTACTGGAAAGCCAAATCTCTATAAAAAGCAAAGCAAAGAGGCACACCAGCCCTACCTTAAAAACCCTAAAGATCTTTTTCCGGCGCTCAATAGCAGAATCCGAAGTATGTAAATCCTCTCTTCTTAATCTTTTCATAGATAATCTAAAAACCTCAGTTAGCGAATCGGCGCTAACCAAAGTTTAAGTATTGAGTTTAGAATCATAATTTTACGAAGCATTTTTACCAAATTCATCAAGTTTCTCCTTTTTAGTTAAACCCTTAAGCAGCTTCTCCCATTCTTTTCCTTCCCAAATTTCAAAATGATCTCCAGCCCCAATTATTACCACCCCACCTTTGAGCTGGGCATACTCTCTTAAGTTTCCTGGAACTACTAACCTTCCCTGGTCATCCAGCCTTACCTCTTCTGCAGCTGAAAAGAGGTATCTCCTTAAATCCCTTCCTGAGCGTTCTGTCACCGGGGTTTCCAACTGCTTACTAGCCTCTTTTTGCCATTCTTCTAAGCTAAAACCCCAGATACAACCCTCCAACCCCCTACTTAAAACAACTCCTCTTTTTCCCCCTAGCTCTTGGCGGAACTTCTTAGGTAAAATTACCCGGTTATGTCCTGTAAAAGTGGTGTAGTATTCGCCCAGAAACACGGAAATTTAACCTTCCTGGGCAGGAATATTGTAAAGAGGTTTCCCTCTCTTTTCACCATCTCTAACCATAGTGAACCATTTTTCACACCATGTCAAGACTTCAGTTTTCACAAATTACCCAGATTAGGAAATATCAAACAGCGAGGGGTGACGCGAGCCGGGGCGCCCCATGATGGGGCCCCGCGCTTGTTAGCGCAGTGGGTAGATCATGGGGCTGGCGAGCGGCAGGACCCCGAGCTCAAAAAAAAGAAATCACTTTTTGGGGATTAAAACAGCTAATACTCCGCCTGAATCTACAGAAGCTGTCATGGTACTCTCTAAGATCTTAGTCTCATATTCCACCCATTTGGCTCGTACTTCATCAAACTTGGCTATCTTACTCTCAGTTGGTGGATTTTCAGCTAATTCAATAGTAACTGTTCCTGAAGGTAAAGTTTTAGATTCCGGACTGTTCACAGCATAAACCTTACCCAGAACAGTTTTTCCGTCAGGAAGTTTAGGAGCCCCGGAAAGGTCATTAATAATGGTGTACTTAATCAGGGAAAGATCAGAAGAACCTGAAGCAATTTTGTAATTAAGATGCCTGTCTCCTGAACTTAATACCCCCAAAGCTAAATCAGGCTGTTGAAGATGCCATTGGGTATTCATCCTGTAAGCTTTGTTCCCTTTTTTAATATGAAGAGTTAGAGTACCGTTTTCTACTCCCTTGTCATACTTACAAACATTTTTGCTGCAGGTTCCAAAGAGGATTTCCTGATCATACTCACCCTTTTTCTGTTTGGTATCAATGTTCCCCATCACCCCCCGGTCAATCCCCTCCGAGGTATAAGCCAGTTCATAGGAAATACTGTCATAAGAAGCTGTCCTTTTAATATTTAAAACCAAAGCATTCCCATCTCTTCTTGGAAAAAGCAAAGCATAAGGCCCCTCAGCATCAAAAGCCAAATCTACTTCTTCAAGAGTCTGAACACTTCTGTTTGTAGTAATTCTCTGGTAAGCCTCAAAGCTACCAGCTAACAGTAAAGCAATTATGAAAACCAAAATTAAAGTAAACTTTCTTTTTAATAGAATATGCATATGTCTTAATAATGGTATTTACCTTGAACCAACCAGTTCCAGAATTGGTAATTGGGGAGACTCTTTTGTCTGTGGACTAATTTCTTTTGGCAAGAGACTAGTTCCTCTGCGAGTTTCTTCAATCTCTTGCCTCTGTGCTGCTCTTAATAGCCTTTGCAACCTCACCAACGCACGAGAAGGGGAACCATCTGTCACTCTAAAACAGAATACATCGTAATACTCATGACCATCACGAACATCGTGGGAAAATATAACATTCCGTCCTTCACAGTGAACATTAGTTCCTGGAGGTATTAATAGTTTTTCCATTTATCTTATTAGTTAAAAAATCACTTAATTGACTAATTTTTACTCTTTCTTGTTTGGCTGTATCCCGATCTCTGACTGTTACTGCCTCATCCTCCAAACTTTGGAAATCGATAGTAACACAAAAAGGTGTGCCAATCTCGTCCTGAGCAGCATACCTTTTACCAATATTTCCCCTGTCATCCCACGCTACCATAAAATATTTCCTTAGGTCAATATAGATCTTCCTGGCTTTATCTACCAACTCAGGCTTATTAGGAAGCAGGGGAAAAACAGCAGCCTTAAAAGGAGCAAGAATTGCTGGGAGTTTTAGAACCACTCTTTGTTTTTCTGTGTCTTCCCAATAAGAATCCATAAGAAGAATTGTTACTAATCTGGACAGTCCAAAGGTAGGTTCCAAAACATGAGGAATAAACTTTTCTCCAGTACTGGAATCCACATACCTTAAATCTACTCCAGATTGTTTCATATGATTTGTTAAATCAAAATCTGTTCTATAAGCTAAACCCCACATCTCCTTATATCCCCAAGGAAACTTGTATTCTAAATCTTCGGTTCTCTTAGAATAGTGAGAAAGCTCTTCTTTGGAATGAGCCCTCCAACGAAGTTTTTCTGGGGTTAAACCTAGGTCCTTTGCAAACTCCCACATTGTACCTTTCCAATACTCAAACCACTTCTCCCATTCCTCAGGTTTGACAAAATATTCAAACTCCGCCAGATCAAACTCTAAAGTCCTAAAGGTAAACTTACCCATGGTAATCTCATTCCTAAAAGCTTTTCCTGATTGGGCTAAACCAAAAGGTAACTTGGGGTGCATGCTATCCAAAATCTGCTTAAAATCAACAAACATACCTTGAGCCAACTCTCCTCTAAGATATGCCGTGTTTTTACCGGAAGTAATAATCCCAATTTGAGTTTCAAACAGCTGGTTAAATTTTCTGACCTTGGTCCAAGCTATTTTGCCACATTTAGGACACTTAATCTTATTTTCAGCAATAATCTTATCCAGTTCTTCTAGCGGCAACCCTTCCACATTACCCTTATCCGGCAGAGCATCTTCAATTAAGTGATCGGCCCTGGTTCTTAACTGACAATTTGTGCAGTCAATCAAGACATTAGTAAAGTTGGCTGTATGACCGGAAGCTTCCCAAACTCTGGGGCTCATAAGGATGGATGTATCCAACCCATACATATCCTCACGGTTGGCGACAAAGGTCTTCCACCAATAGTTAATTAAATTTCTTTTAAATTCTGTTCCCAAAGGTCCAAAATCATAGGTGTTAGCTAATCCTCCATAGATCTCTGATCCAGGGTAAATAAATCCCCTCCTCTTACAAAGAGCCACTATCTTGTCTAGCAAATTACTATCTGTACTCATTTAACCTTCCTTTATCTTTCTTATCACCTCGAGACTCCTCAAGGGAGACTCTAGGATCTTCTCTATATAATATCTCAAGATGCGTTCCAGTTCCAGAGCCTGATTCTTACCAATCTCCAGTTTCCCTATCTCTTCCCAACTCCCTTTTTGTAGTTTTTCTAAAACTCCTTTAACTTCCCCCACTTCCCCAATTTGATCCAAGGACCAAAAACCAAGCAAGGTGAGCAGTTTAACTTCAAAAGCTCTGATAAAAATCTGGCGGGGAGCTTTTTCCAAAAGAGTCAGTATTGTTGCCAAAAGCTCATAAGCTCCGGGGTTCATCTGTTCTTCCGGAAGTAATCTTTCAGCAATCTCAGCCAGATGAGATCCATAGGAGGAAAGCATCAGGTCACCCTTAATTTTGGGAAAGGTTTGTAAAGACTCGGCTTCGGTTAAGATATTCATCCCCTGCCCCTTAAAAACCTGCATCTTTACCCTGTTTAAAAGCTCAACATTACCACCACGCCTGGAAGTAATCCTTCTTACTCCTTTGGCTAAAACCCTAATCTTTCCTTTAAAAGGAGTAACTACAGTAAGAATCCTATCCGCTTCCCCGAAGTTCAACCTTTTAACAATAACCCCTTCCGTAGTAAATACTGGCATCCTAAAGAGGATTATACATTAGAAAGAGAGGTTTAGTTGTTTATCTGTAGTTAGATCAAACTCTGATTTTTTGGAACCATTTACCTTCACTACATATTTATGATCTTTGGCTCCCGGTTGTTTTTGAATGAAGA
Source organism: bacterium (assembly GCA_030647265.1). Taxonomy (GTDB): domain Bacteria; phylum Patescibacteriota; class Microgenomatia; order Daviesbacterales; family UBA10151; genus JAUSJM01. The sequence goes on along the minus strand of JAUSJM010000029.1, from coordinate 10,545 downwards.
GGGAATAGTCCTTCCCAGAAACCTTCAGGGGAGTAGTGTATTCCAAAGATAAAGTTCTCGAGTTTTGGGGACGAACCACCACAAAAGCCTCAAAGTAGGTTTTATTTAAAGCCTCATCATCAATTTTGTTCACCGGATCATCAGAACCTTTGGAAGATAATAACTCAGACCCAATAGGTACATAAACCCTCACATAATCCCGCAGTATTCCATTCAACCAGGTGTTAAAAGGCTGGGGATTTTTATATTCAATAGTGAGCTTATGTTTAACCTGACCTAAGGAAATACTTACCTCATCAGTAACTTTCTCATCAACATAAAGGTTAGATTTACCCCCGGCAAAGTTGGAATCATTAATATGAAGGTAGTCGCCGGAAGGTGTCTCAATCTCCCCGGTCCAGTCAAGCTTGCTAAAAGCCTGTTGGACCTTTTGATCATGCATGAAAAACATGACATGCTTGTCCTCTGCCATCTTTGCCCCTACAGTCAGAAGGCTTGGTACTTTATCAGCCCCGGAACCCAAAAGCCTGGCTATCAGCTGCTGCATTAAAGCTCCTAAAATCGCCTTCCTATCTTCTTCTCCTTTGGATGCCACCTCAGCATAATGCTCTAACTCATAGATTACATTGGGGCAGTTACATCTTTTATCCTTGTCAGCACTATAGTTTGTGCCAAAAACATCAATCGGGCCGGTGACAGCAATAAGCTCTTCCACCACCTGGGTATCGATGGCAATAATGCCGTCAAACTGGACTTTGTCTCCTAACATGTTATACATCCTTTCAAACTCTCCAACCGAAGTTGGAAAATCAGGAGAAATGTTAGAATCCCTCATCGACCAAGCACTTCGGGGTTTACCATTGGCTTCGGGGAGATATTTAACAATAGGAGCGGGAGGAGTGAGAGGACAAATTTTAGTGAGGCAGGTTTTTAAAAGCCTTTCATCCAAACGGTAGATATCATCTGAAGAGGTGGTGGTAAGATTGCCGTTGTCTAACCTTAGAAAGGCATAGGCTGTTAAAAATCCACCTGTAGCCCGGATTTCTTTATCATTTTGAAAAAGCAGCAGGTAAGTTTTAGGCGTTCCCTCTCCTAAAATAGAAGGAGCAGCCTCGAGAAGTGATCTGTTCTCGGAAAAAGCCAAGTCCGCCCCAATAATCAAGTTTTTTACCTCCTCCAACCTCCCTCTTAACTTGGTGGATTTGATGGTTTCCGGGTATTTACCGGTGTCTATCCCTTCAACCTCTTTCCTGGCTTTATTTAATAAAGGCTCAATTTTATCAATATTGGGCAAGATTTTATCTAAGATCTTGGTAGCCTGGGCAATCTTATCCTGTCCCTCTTTAGGCTGCCCGGTCAATCCCAACTCTCCTTTGTAAGGATCCAAAGAGTCAGAGATGAGTTTAGCAGCTTCCAGTTCATAACCTGCAGCCCGAGAAATCTGGGCCATATCATCATAGTAACCCCCTATAAAAGGAACAAGTCTTAGCCAAATAAGAAAGTTTAGAGAACCGTTTAGCCCGTCAACAGCAGCTTTGGTAGCCACAATCCCTTCCTTAACCTGATCTAAATTCTCCTGTTTGGCTCCGGCCACGAGTATTTTACTGCTGCGGCTTAATTGTTTAGCAGAAAGGTAAATTCCTCTTACCGGCAAGCCAATGGCGATAACTAAAATCAACAAAATGAATACCAATCTGGTAGGAAATCTTTTTCGATTAGCACCCCGACCTCGGAAAGAGGCAGTTTTATCCATAGTATTTAGTCTCTTGTTTAAATTTATAAGAGGCATCTTCTAGACTGCTCCCCTGCCCAATAAAACCGCAGGTATTGTACTTAAAAGGATCCACAGGTCATAAAATATTGACCTTCTTAAAATATAACGGGCATCCATCTCTACCCTCTTGTCAAAGTTGATCTCCGACCTCCCTGAGGTCTGCCACACGCCCGTCAGTCCCGGTTTGGAAGATAAAATAATTTTAACAAATTCCCGTGACTTCGGATACTTTGATTGTTGTTCTTCCAACTCAAAAGGGTAATAAGCCCTAGGCCCAACAAGACTCATCTCACCTTTAAAGATATTAAATAATTGCGGCAACTCGTCAATGGAGCTTTTCCTAATAAATTTCCCAACCTGGGTGACACGGGGGTCCTCATCTATACTCAACTTGTAGCTGTTCTGTTGGTACTTTCTTAACAAGTCCTTATATTTGGGATCCTTATGGAGCATCTCGTGCGCCCCCACAAACATCGATCTGAATTTATACATTCTAAAAGGCTTCCCTCCCCTACCCACCCGGGTAGGGATGTCTGCCAAAATAGGCCCTGGAGAATCAAGTTTTATAAGTAGCGCTGTGAGGATCATTATAGGAGAGAGAAGTACTATTCCTACCCCAGACCCCAGGATATCCAACACCCTTTTTAGAAAGTTATAGCTTATTAGAAAAAATTCACTCCTGGGAGGAGCTAGAGTGATCGTTGATTCTAAGCCCAAAGCTTGGTTCTCTAAGGCTAGACTCTGATCTTGGGTTGTAACTGTCATAAAGAATTAACTATTTCCTGAAAGCGTCTGGAAAAGTTCTGGCGGGAGAATTTCCCTACCTCGGTCCGACACTTCAACTCATTATACCCTCTTTTGTCTAGAGTCTCCAAGGCCGAGATTAAAGATTCTACAGTCTGATGCTGAAATAAATATCCCGTTTCTCCTCCAATAACGCTTTCCAAAGCTCCGCCTTCTCCATAAGCTACCACAGGTTTTCCGCAGGCTTGAGCCTCAAGTGGAGTCAGACCGAAATCTTCCTCTCCACCCACTACCAGCGCCTTGCACCCGGAAAGGAGTAACAGTTTCGTTTTCTCATCCACCTGCCCCAAAAATTCCACCGTCGGCCCGGCAATCTTTTGCAAAGCTCCGAGTTCCGAACCCGCTCCCACTACCTTTAAAGGAATTCTCATCTTATTTGCCACTCTCACTGCCAAATCCACCCTCTTGTAACTAATAAGCCTGGAGATAGCCAGCAGATACCCTCCGTCAAATGTTTTCAAATCGTTAAAATTTCCCAAATCTGCAAAAGGATAAATGACGGAGGACTCAACCCCATAAACTTTCTTGAGCCTTTGCTGGGCATTTTTTGAGCCTGCTACCCAAAGATCCACTCTTCTGCTGCATAGATAATCATACCTTCTCAAGAAGTTAAAATAGGGACTGAAAAGTGTTGGGGCTCTTTCACCTGAGAAATTCCATAAAAATCTGGGGGGTGTGTGGCAATAACAGATATGCTTTGTTTGGGGTTTGGTTAGGATGGATTTGGCAAAACGGGTCGTTTGGGAAATCACTACATCAAACTCAGAAAAATCAAACTGCTCAAAAGCTAAAGGATGGAGGGGTAATATGACTTTAAAAAAGCTTCTCCAACCGGGAATCTTTTGTAGAAAAGAAGTGATGATTTTTTTATTCTTAAACTGATCCTTTAGAAAAGGATTCTTTTCATCATAAACTAAAGTATAAATAGGAGCTTCGGGAAAAGTCTCTGATAAGGCTGACAGCATCCTCTCTGCCCCTCCCCACTGCACTAAATCATCATGAACAAGAGCAATTTTCATCCCTTACATTGTACAATACTCTCATGGACCAATATCACATTCCGGTAATGCTTAAGGAAGTTTTCGAATATCTTAATGTCAGGAAAGGTTCCTGGTATATAGACTGTACTCTGGGAGGAGGAGGGCATACTGAGGAGATCTTAAAGAGAGGTGGAAATGTTTTAGGAATAGATCAGGATCCTGAAGCTATCTCTAAGGTAGCTAAAAAATATAATCTTCAGGTTACCAACAAGGAAGACCATCTGCAGGTGGTTTCAGAAAATCTGATTCTTTACCAGGATAATTTTACCCATCTTAAAGAGATTGTCGGCATGTTTTCCAAAACTGAAATTTATGGCATATTTTTTGATTTAGGAGTTTCTTCCCATCAGTTTGATGAGACCAACCGCGGCTTCAGTTTCAGCAAAGAGGCTCCTTTAGACATGAGGATGAGTCCGGAAATGAAAGTGACAGCAGCAGACCTGGTCAACGGTCTTCATGAAAAAGAAATGGCAGAGCTCTTCTTAAAGTATGGGGAAGAGCCTTTTGCTAAAGCCATTGCCAAAAAAATAGTTGAGGAGAGAGAAAGAAAAAAGATTACCACTACCAACCAACTTTCCCAAATCATCTCTTCTGTAAAATACCGAACTCATAATAGTATCCACCCGGCAACCCTGGTTTTCCAAGCCCTAAGAATTGCTGTCAATGATGAACTAAATAACCTTCGGGAAGCATTACCTCAAGCAGTAGAAGTTCTACGCCCGGGAGGAAGACTGATCGCGGTAAGTTTTCATTCACTGGAGGATCGGATTGTGAAGAATTTCTTTAAATATGAACAACAAAAGAGTTCGATCACTATTCTTACTCATAAGCCTCTTGTTCCCACAGAGGAAGAGATTAATCAAAACCCCCGAGCTAGAAGCAGCAAACTTCGGGCAGCTGAAAAAAACAGTTAAGAACCTCCTCCGGCTTTTTGATAGATCTCTAAGGTTTGTTTAGCTAGTTTTTTCCAGCTAAAGAGAGTTACCCTTTCTTTTCCTTTTTGAATCAGTTCTTTTCTAAGTTTAGGATTTTCCAATATCGAGCTGATCTTTTTTACTGCGTCTTCCGTGTTAGCTGGATCAAAATAAAGAGCAGCCTGGCCTCCCACTTCCGGTAAAGATCCTCTATTAGAGGATATCACCGGACAAGAACACGCCATGGCTTCTAAAATCGGTATACCAAATCCCTCTTCTAAAGAAGCAGTCACAAAAGCCTGGGCATTTTTATAAAGAGCAATAAGTTCTCTATCAGTTACTGGTCCGGTAAAAATTATATCTTTTCCAGACGATTCTTTTTTTACCTGTTGCCAAAAATAGTTATCCGGACCAGAAAGGACTAAGGAAAGCTTGGGAAAGCTTTCCTTTAAAATTTTAAAAGCCTTAATCAGTTGGAGAACATTTTTATGAGGATGAGCATTCCCTACATAAAAAATAAAGGGGTTGGAAAATTTAAATTTCTGGGATAACTTGGAAAAATCTGAAACTTTATATCCTTTGCTTAAATTGACCATCGCTCTGTCAACTGCCTCATAGGTCACAACAATCTCCTCTTTTCCTATCTTCCACTCCCCAACTAACTGAGATTTAACAAAATCCGAAGGAGTAATAATTTTTAAAGCTTTTAAAACAGCATGAGAAAAAACTTTTTTATAACTAAGTTTTTTCAATTGATAAACTAATGGATTGTGAGTTGTGACCCTTCTCATTTGAAAATGCTGGTGGATTAGATCGTGAATAGTAATAATATACTTACCGTGATAAAAAACAGGAACATTAAAGTGAGGAAAGTGCACTAAGTCAGGTTGCAATTTTCTCAAAAGTAACGGTAACCTTGCCTGTTCACCCAGTCCATACCATTTAAAATCAGCCAAAATCTTATGGAAATTTTTATTAAAGGCAACTTCTTGAAAGTCCTTTTTTAAAAGCAGGATCAGGTATTCGTTTTTGTCATCCAGCCTTTGTAGTTCATAGATTAAGTTTCTGACATACCGACCCACCCCTGACTCCGACCAAAATCGCGCGTCAATTACTATCCTCATCTTTGCTTATTCCTCACCTGCTGATAAATCCCGTCTAACTTGTCAGCAATTGCCGGATAGGAATAAGTTTCTTCGACAAGTTTACGCGCACTCAGAGCAATACTTTTATACAGTTGCCTATTTTGAAGCAGCTTTATCGTCAAATCAGCCAGTCCCGAAGGGGTGTCCCCATACAAAACTGTCTCCCCGTTAGATGCCCCGATTCCTTCAATACCTATCTGAGTTGTCACTACAGGTAGTTTAGCCGCCATAGCTCCCAAAATCTTCAACCTTGTTCCCCCCGGACCATAAAGGGGAGCCACCAAAACCCCACACTCCCGGCAAACTTTTTTTACCCCTTCAATATCCTCAATCTTTAAATCCCGAAGCTCGATATCTTTTGACCTTAGATCTGCCACCTTTTCTGTATGTTGACCGGCTATTAAAAGTTTTACTTCCGGCATCTTTTCCAGGATTTTAGGAAAAACTTCTTTTGCTAAAACCCTTGCTGCCTCATTGTTTTGCATCCAGTCATAGTTTCCTAAAAACAAGATAGTTTTTGAGTAATGCAGCGGTGTTTCTTCCATGAGGTCCTCTCCCACCCCATTGGGGACCACTGCCACATCCAACCCTTTGACTAAACCCTTCATCTTTTTTGCATCGGACTCAGAAACTGCTACTACCCGGGCTGCCTTTTTCCAAAAATAAGTTTCCCAATATTTAACTTTTAAAACATCAATCCAGAGGAGTGGCTTTAAAAACCACCATCTAAAATTTTCCACATAATGCTGGTAAACTTGATATTCAATTGTTTGGTCTACTAAAACAACTGGTACGGTAGTTTGGGGGATATGAGGAGAGACATAAAAAGTTTCCGCGTGGATCAGGTCAAATTTTTCTTTTGCTAAAAGTTCTGTAACATCTCTTTTTTCCTCTTTTGATAGATTCCTAATCACCACAAAAGGGTACAAACTAAAACCGGTCTTTAAAATATTAGACAGTGTCCAGGGTTTTTCCGCCCGTTTAAAAACCTTCACCCTTTGACAATACTTCTCCAGTTGGGGGATATACTGTCTTTCCTCGTCATGTTTTATTAAGGAATACAAAGTAACTTGGTGTTCTTTTGAAAGCTGCTTGATTAGATTATAAGAACGGATCTGACCCCCGGAGGAAGGGGGGTAAGGTAGGTACGGAGTTAACATTAAAATTTTCATTTTTCCGGTTCCGGGTCGGGAACATTTTTATCCAGGAGCTTACCTTTAGTTAAATCCACAATCACAAATCTTGGGTTTGCTTCTAAAACCTCATAATGACGCGTTATCCAGTTAGTGCGGTCGTCATAATTTACAGAAACGAAGTGCGTAATACCAAAAATTTCTTTTAGCTTCTCAATAGGCAAAACTGTCATCGCCAGTCCCGATCTGTTAATTTGATAAAGGAAAGCAGTATCGCCGTTATAAGGAGCCAAGACCACTGCACGTTTAGGTAAGATTTTATTAGCTTCTTGCCCTGCTTCCACAATAGCCCCGTTATTTATCTGGTATAGCCCTTTTACCTCCTGCCATCCAAAATAAGGAGTCAAAAACAGAAGAAGTAAGGCCAGGGGGATGGTCCAAAAACGGGGCAGTAAATTGTCTGCTCCTTTAAAAAGTAAGGTGAATCCACGGGCTGTGAAAGCTGCCAAAATAGGGATAATCAGTATTTGATAGTAATCATGCCTGATATTTCCGGTGGCAAAAACTATCAAATATGCCAGCATTGATAAAAGTAATAAATGAAGAAACTTTCCTTCCCAAGGCAAGGATTTAATTAAAGCCCCTAAAGAGAAAAGCACTATACCAGCTGCTCCTAATATCTCCTTGCCTAATCTCTCTCCAATAATCCACCTCCAAAAGGCAGGTTTAAATCTGATGTTGTCCCCATCCAGAAGCCACCCGGAGGGAGGAATACCAGCTGGAAACCGGCTGATCCATACTCTCCAAAGTAAGAGAGGAGCAAAGGCTAAAGTTGCAAAGAAAAGGTAGCGGCGTGGAATTGGCCACCACTTACCTTCCTTAAGATAGTATAAATAAACCAGCGGTAAAAAATAAAAGATAGCAGTAGGCTTAACTAAGAAAGCCATGGCAGTAAAGAAAATGCTCACAAAATATAACTTTCGGTTATTTTTACTGATCCAGAGATCAGTAAAATAGACCATCCCTAAACAAAAAAATACTAGAGTTGGTTCTGGTAAAGTTACCCGGGAAAAATAGATATTAAAGGGCAAAATGGCAAATAATAGGGCAGAAAGGTGTGCCGTAAAAACTCCCCAATACCTTTTAACTATTAGATAAAGGAAAAGAGTAGAACCTAGTGACATCAGCACTGAAACCAGGCGAGCCAGTTTTTCATCCACACCTCCCTTTAGAAGGTAAGCAAAATAAACCAGGGAATTATAAATGGGAAACTCTACAAGTCTATATCTCTCCTTATTGGGAATATAATTTTTATCTGTCCCGATTAAGTCATCATATTTAGGTATAAAAGGATTAAAGCCTTCTTGGTAAAAATTTCTTGCCACCGAGGCTGTATCTGCCTGCCTCCAGGAATGCCAGTCAGCAATGGGGTTGTCAATTTTGTACAACCTCACAAAAAAACCCACTGCCAGAATTACCACTAAATAAAACTCTCCTCTTTTGAGGTTTTTTTTAAAGATATTAAACAGTCTCATCATCTGACCTTCTCCCAAAATTTGTTACCACAGCCCAACCAACGCCTAAGACAAGCCAGAAGAATTCCCCCACTTTAGAAGCTTCCAAAACATCAATAAAAGTCGCAGAGATAAACATCACTACTATCATGCAGAGTATTACTATGGCAAAGGTTTTTTCTGTTTTTACTCCTTTCTTTAAAGCAAGAAGCATTTTCTTGGAGATAATAAAAAAGATTAGCCCTAAAGATAGAGTTCCCCAAAGACCAACTTCGCCCAAAGATCTTAAAATATCGTTGTCCGTGGCGATAGTCAACGATGAATAGCCAGTTCCTAAGAGCGGATTTTTTAAGAAAGCCCCCCAGGCCCTCGGCCATTCCACGTTCAGCCTGATGCCAAAAGAGCGGTACACTCCCAACTCGGTGGTGTTGATAGGTTCGCCCGGTACAGTGTCTACAGCAATGGCTCCACTTTTTGTAGCAGATAACAAAGCGACAGGAGAACTCTCTTTAGGTAAACTGCTTTTGGGAGTAAAAATCGTTACTGTTCCAGGCGGCGGAGAATATTTAGGACCTCCTCCTCCCATAAGGTTAACTGTCACCGTGGCTACTAACCGGTGCCTTAGATCAGGTACCAAGCCAACAATCAACAAAGCTGAAAAAATCAGCCCTATCACCACCAGTTTTTTCTTACTTAACCAAAAAACCCCCGCTAGTCCTACCAACGCGGCAACAAAAGAAATTCTAGAAGCGGTAAAACCCAAGAGAATAAAATTTAAGGCTCCGAAGAAAATAATAAGAGTTCTGAAAATAAATTTCCGATAAAAGAGAAACATACCGGCAAGTAGAGCTAAGACGAGCGAGAGGTAGATCGCTAAATCATAATGTCCAGCAAAGGTGGAATTTACTCTAGCTCCATTGGTAAGGTATAAAACTAACCCTTTGGAAAATTCCTTGTTGGTAGTGGAGATTACCGGGAAGTCCAGCCAAATCTGCCCAAAGCCATACACTACAACCGCTAAAGCGGTAAAAACGGAGGTAGTTACAAACCACTTCACTTGCTTCAAAGAAGATAAAGAGGTAGCTGCCATGATAAATAAAGACATATACTCTACCCTTCTGAACCAGTGCAGCAAACCAAGATGAAGCGACAGAGAATGGGTTATCAAAAACCCGGAGAGCAAAGACAGTCCACCGATAGCCCAAAATAATAAAAATGCCAGGTAAATGTTCTCTTTAAGCAGTACCTTTAAGCGGGGGATATTCAAGAAAAACCAGAGAAGGAAAAACACCCCAATCAAAAAATCTTCTAACCTTATAGCCACATAAGTTCCGGAAACGTTAAGTAAAGGAAACTTCGGATAAAGAGGGATAAATACTGCCAGGATGATCAACAGAATAAAATAATATTGCCGGCAAATTGAATATAGTTTCGACATACCTACCTCTCCTTCCAAGACCTCCGAGCAAGTTTCCAAAACCAGATGGCCGAGAGCCAAATCAAAAGATAAACAATCGTGCGTGCCACAACAGAAGAAGGATAATATCTCAAAGTGGCCTTAGACTCATATGGATTCTCCTTATACCAAATGTGGTTGCCTACAAATCCTGCTAACTGTGCTTTTTTATTCATGGTATTTTCTACCAGTGGTTCATAGCCGTTGACAAAAATTGATTCTCTTAAAGGGTATGTGTACTCTTCCAAAAAGGTGCTCTCCTGTTGGTCCCTAACATAAGAGCGAGCATACTCGGGAGGATGGTTAATTTTCAGAGGCGGTAAAAACCATCCAAAAAGATGCATTCTAGTAAACTGATCTTTGTAAAATTTAGTTACGTAATCCCGTCTAAAATCAGCATAGTAGGCAGCGATATTAGGATTTTGCCAGGTATCTCCATCCAAATCCGATCTTACAGAATTAGGCAGGGGCGTAAAATCTTCCACAGATCCGGGACCGGGGATAATTAAATAAACTAACCCCAGTATAAAAAGCACGGACAGCAACCTGCCCGTCTTACTCCTTAAGAAAGCACTTGAAAAAAATATTTTCATTGGAACAATCTGGCTCGACCTAATTTATAATGTAAATCCTTTAACTTTCTCTCACCAATAACCTGGGCTGGCACTCCTCCTACAATGGCATACTCAGGTACATCATTGGTCACCACCGCTCCCGCTGCCACTACCGCTCCCCGACCCACTTTCACCCCCTGCAAAATTATGG
>JAUSJM010000026.1 GCA_030647265.1 bacterium | reverse complement strand
TCTTATTAAGCTTATTGATTTTGTAACTATAATGTCTTTCACAGATCTAATCTCTTCCTTAACTAAATTTCTTAGCTTCTTTAAATCCTCATCGCTCATACATTGATATTAATAAATCTCTGTATCAAACACAAGATAGATTATTTAATTCAAACTAAATCAAGTTAAAGAAAGATAGATGTTATTTAGGATTCATAAATCCTTCTATGTGTTTTGGTAAAATGGGTAAGGTAAATGGCAACCCCGCTTAAGATAATTGTAACTAAGTAAAAAATAATAACACCCACTGTTAAGTTTTCAAACTCCCTTAAAATAAGGTAATTTAATAGTGTCCCTGGAATCCCTGCTAAAATGTTTACCATGGCAAATGTTCTGAAATTTATTTTAGTTAATCCAAAACCATAGGAAAGATAATCAAAAGATCCTCCTTGAAGCAATCTTAAAATAAGTAATAAGGATATTCCTGCATCTTGAACATAGCGATCAACTTTCTCTAAGGGTTCTCTCCCGACTACCCTTATGACCAAGGGTCTCCCATATCTTTTGGCTAAGTAGAAGTTTAGAAGAAACATTGGTGTTGATACCAGATAGGCTAAGGTCAGCGCAGGACCAGGACCAAAAAGGGTAATCATAGCAACCACCAGCACAAATCCTCCCAGGGGAGGAATGATGATCGTAATAGCATGTAAAACAACATAAGCTAAAACGATAAAAGGCCCGAAACTGGAAAGCCAGGTAGCCACAACCTGCTCATTCTTTAAGACTAACCCCTGCAAATAATAGGATGAGAGAGTCACCAAAAGTATTGGTAAAGCAAGTAGTAGGATTGATCTAACTCTGGGAGACATGGCTAAAGTATACCATCTTAAGTGGTAAGACTAAGAGTGACCTTGCTTTTCTATTAAGCTATTCTTATGATGAAAATATGCTGAAGATACTGCCTGTAGTATTGGTGGTTGTTTTAATGACCGGTTTTGTACTTTACCTCCGTTTTTCTCAAGCTCCAGATAAACCTGTCCCTTCCCCATCTTCCACTATTACCTCTAGTAAAACTTCTACTGTAGATTCCGCTGTCTCAGAACGCTTGATTAATCTGGAAGAGGCGGTAGCTCTTCTAGGTCAAAAGCTTAATAGTCAGACTTCTGACTCCACACCTGGGAACAACTCCCCTTCTACCTCTACAGATTTTGAGAACCGTCTTAAAAAATTGGAAAATTCTGTTTCCTCTCTTCAAAAACAACTTAGCAGCCAACCCACATCCACCCCTCAAACTGCTCCCCTCAAAACTCCTCTCTATGTTCCTTTGGGTTGGGTTGGAGCAGCTACTTCTACCGACTGGTCCACCATCTCCACTCAGGAAATTACCCTTAATGCTGCTGATTATCCGGGCTACACTAGCATGCAGTTTGAAGTAAGTTTACGGGCTTACCAGGGAAACGGCAAGGCTTATGCCAGAATTTACAATAACACCGATGGTACCGGTGTTCTTTCCTCGGAAGTTTCCACCAGCTCCCAGGATTACACCTGGGTCTCATCCGGTACCTTTTCCTTACCCTCCGGTAAAAAAACTTACCGTCTGCAGTTAAAAAGCCTCACCGGATACGAGGCAGGATCCCAAAATGCCCGCCTTAAAATTAACTTTTAAATCAAAAGTAAGGCCTAAACTTCTTCTAAGTTAATAACCTTCCATGCCACCCATACCTCCCATTCCTTCCTGTCCTTCTCTCTTCTCTTCTGTCATCCTCTCCGCCTTCTTTTCTCCTCTCTTTGCTCTTCGCCCACGACGGCTCTTTCCTTTTTCTTGACCCATTCTCATCTCTGCCATTCTCCTCACCTCCTAATTTAAGTGAATAATAAATTCTTATAGCTTATTTTCCGGCATCACCGGCTACTTAGAACTTTTAAACTAGCAGCTTTCAGGCTCTTCGGAGGAACATCCTGTAGAGGAAAGCCAAAAGTATGGCCCCCAACACAGCGATTATCAGGCTGGTAATATTAAAGCCTGTCACCGGTATCCCAAAGAACAGATTAGAGAGATAGCCTCCCACTAAGGCACCCAGGACACCCAGAACCAGAGTACCCAGCAGCTCCCCCTTCACCGTTCTTGGATCTACCAGATGGGCAATATACCCAGCTATTAGCCCGAAGATTATCCAAGCTAATACATCCATGGTTTGTATCTTAGTTTAAGGAATTAAGATAATAACTATAATTTGGTAAGAGAGTTGAAAGATTCCACTTACTTGACGGGCAGGCGGAAAACCGATACGCTGGATCTTAGAAAATGGCAGAAAAAGTTTTTGAAAGAGTTGTAGAAAGCCCGGCGATAGCCTTGGAAAAAGGATTGGAAGTTTCCCAAAAGTTGGGATCCGAGTTTGGTAGCCAAAGAACTTTTAAAAAAGCTAAAAATTACTGGCATCTTTTAGGCCCCGGTTTAACTACAGGTGCTGCTGATGATGATCCCTCCGGTATTGCCACATATTCTCAAACCGGAGCTCAGTTTGGTCCCCAGCTCCTTTGGCTGGCAGGATTTACTTTTCCTTTAATGGCAGTGGTACAGGAGATGTGCGCCCGAATCGGCATGGTCACAGGAAGGGGCTTGGCGGGAAATATCCGCCTTCATTTCCCCAAGTGGATACTCTACATTTGCACCCTCCTCTTATTCATCGCCAATACCTTAAATATCGGAGCAGATTTAGGTGCTATGGCAAAAGCTGCCCAACTTTTAGCTCCTAATCTTAATTTTGGGTTACTAGTAGCTGGATTTACCATTTTGACCTTGGGGCTACAGATCTTTACCACATATGAAAAATATGCCAAGTACTTAAAATGGCTGGCTTTGGTACTTTTGTCCTATGTTTTCTCCGCTCTGGCGGTAAACCTCAACTGGTCTGACGTGCTTCGGCATACTGTCATCCCCTCTATCACCTTTTCCAAAGAACAGATTATGCTTATTACTGGGATACTGGGAACTACCATTTCTCCCTACCTGTTTTTCTGGCAAACTTCTCAGGAAGTAGAGGAACAAATTTTAGAAGGTAGAACCACTCTTAAATCAAGAGAGGAGACCAGTGATTTAGAAGTAAAAAACATGAGAATTGATGTTTGGTCGGGAATGTTTCTTTCAAACCTGGTGATGTTTTTCATTATTGCCGCCTCGGCAGTTACTCTCTTTGCCCACGGAGTCACCAATATCGGTACCGCTGCCGATGCAGCGGAAGCACTTCGCCCCATTGCCGGGGATCAGGCTTATCTCCTCTTTGCCTTAGGCATTATCGGTACAGGACTCCTGGCAGTTCCGATTTTGGCGGGATCAGCCTCTTACGCTATTTCGGAGAGCTTTGGCTGGAAATCCGGGCTCAATAAAAAACTAAAACAAGCCTCGGCTTTTTACGGAATTATTATTATCTCTACCCTTATCGGACTAGCTCTAAACTTTTTAGGCATTGATGCCATTAAGGCCCTAATTTATTCAGCTGTAGCCAACGGCCTGGTAGCCCCGGTAATTTTAGTACTCATCATCCTGCTTTCAGGAAACAGTAAAATCATGGGACAAAGGACAAATCATCCCATTACAGCTGCCTTAGGCTGGACCATCACAGGGTTGATGATTATAGCCGGAGTTGCCACCATTATCTCTTTTATATAAAATGTACCTGTGAAGCTGCCTGGAAAAACAGATCAAAGACCAACAGGACAAGCTTGCCTCTTCTTTTTAAATTCCCCAAGTAGATATTATCTCTAATGAATTGTTATCTTAAACTCTCTTGTGATATATTAGCTGCGTTATGGCAAACGGCCAAAAATCTCAACTCACCTGGAATCTAAAGCTTCTTTTTTCTGGGGATAATGATCCTAAGATGGCCCGGAAAAGAAAGATCCTGGAGCGGGAAAATTATAAATTTATCAATAAATGGAAAAACCGGGATGATTATTTAAAGGACCCAAAAGTTTTAAAGGAAGCTTTGGATGAATTGGAGAGGTTGGAAAGTCAATATAGTACAGGAGGAGCTGAGGAGTATTACTTCTGGCTGAGGACCCAACAGGATCAAAATAATCCCCAGCTGAAAGCCCGGAATGATAAAATTGCCGAGTTTTCCCGTAAACTGTACAACGACCGGCAATTTTTTACCCTCCGTTTGGCAAAAATACCTCCCAACCTTCAAAAAAAATTCCTTAAAAGCCCTCTGCTTAAGAATTATTATCATTTTTTAGAGAATCTTTTTAAGTGGTCCAAATACCAACTCTCGGAAGCAGAAGAAAAAATTATTAACCTCAAAGATCCCATTGCCCACACTAACTGGGTAAGAATGACCTCCGGGTTTCTCTCGAGAGAAACCCGTCAAGTTTTGACAGAGGAAGGCCGAAAGGAAGAAAAAAGCTTTGAGGAGATTATTGATTTACTAAGTAGTAAAAAGAAAAAGGTCAGAGACATCGCTGCCCAAGCTTTTAACGAGATCCTAAAGAAAAATATTGATGTTGCCGAGGCAGAGTTGAATTCCGTTTTAGCCAACAAAAAAGTTAATGACGAATTAAGGAAAATGCCCCGTCCCGATCTTGGACGACACCTGGCTGATGACATCAGCAGCGAGGTGGTAGATTCTTTGGTGGCAGCAGTAGCCAGCAAAGTGGAAGTTGCCCAAAGATACTACCGGCTGAAGTCTAAACTATTAGGCTTACCAAAACTAGCTTATCACGAAAGAAATGTGCCTTTTGGCAACTTAGACCAAAAATATACTTTCGAGCAGGCAAACAAATTAGCAACCAATGTATTCCGCAAGATAAGTCCTACTTTTACCCAAATTTTTACTAAATTTCTCCAAGACGGACAATTTGATGTCTATCCCAGAAAAGGAAAACATGGAGGAGCTTTTTGTGTAGCAGAGTTAAAATTTCATCCTACTTATATTCTCCTAAATTTCACCAGCAAGCTGGAAGATGTGCTGACTCTGGCTCATGAGATGGGGCATGGTATTCATAACGAGCTGATGAGAGGTAAACAAAATGCCCTTAACTTCGGCACACCCTTATCCACGGCTGAAGTGGCCAGTGTTTTTATGGAAGATTTCATCCTGGAAGGGGTTTCCCAGCAGGCAAATAATAATCTAAAACTAGCTTTAATGGTAGAAAGATTGAACCGGGCAGTTTCTACTATTTTCCGTCAGACTGCTGCTTACCGTTTTGAAACCGAGCTCCATAAAACCTTTAGAGCCAAAGGCTACCTTTCTAAAGATGAGATCGGTCAGCTTTTCCAAAAACATATGGCCTCTTATATGGGACCGGGAGTGGAACAATCTCCCGGTTCTGAGAAC
>JAUSJM010000021.1 GCA_030647265.1 bacterium | reverse complement strand
GTGGAAGTTTTGGAAATTAAAGTATCAGTGATATCCGGTAAGGTTAAAGTTTTGGAAGAAGAGGCAGGTGTCCAACTTAAGGTACCGGTAATACCACCTACCGGTCCTAAAACAAGCTGGTTTTTAGTAGAGGTTAAGTTTAACCCTTCTATGGTAGGGGTACCTCCTCCTGCTAGCTCTTGATCTAATGTTAAATTAGAACCACTGATATCTAAAGAGGTGGTACCTTCTAAATCAGAGATCCTGATCCCTCCCCCTTCCAAAGATTCCAGGTTTACCCCATTAATATTCCTCTCTACTATTAAATCCCCTTTGATATAGGTATCAGAGTTAATCTCTAAATACCTACCTACTGCTTCTTCAGCCAGGACAGAGGAAGAAATACTGTTATGAACAGGTGTTTGAACTAAGACTGATGAGGCTATTTGGGGAGATAAAGCTGGTAAGATCTTTAAAGATAACTGATTAAAGGGGGATAAAAAACTGCTTACTGATGACTTACTGGCAAAGAAAGCTTTAGTCTTTACAGGATTAGTCAGATAAAAGGCAGTAAGTACTCCTGTCAGGAGGGTGGTAGAGATTAAAAGAGATACTAAAACTATAGAGGTGATCTTAAAGAGAGAAGATCTAAAGGAGAGGTTATAGGAGGAAGAAAGATCTGGTTCTGCTAAATAGATCTCCTGAGGGTTTTCCAAAGACTTTAATTGAGCTTCTCTAATGGTTCTCTCCACTTTCTCTTGATTACTAACTGGAGATGGGCTGGTTGGTAAAGGTAAGGGAGTTATCACAAGGGTTTGTCCCTTGGCTTTCCAACGTCTTAGTGTTCTAAGGGAAACACCTAAGCCAAGCTTTTTTAGAGGTTTAAAAGCTGAGGTTGAATCTTGAGGAAGGAATGTTTTGAGAGATTCTAAAGAGTAGAGTCTGGTACCCCCAGGAGTCCTAATAGCAGTAATTTTGCCAGTCTTTTCCCAACGGCGTAAAGTATCCTGAGAGATCTTTAATATCTTTGCAGCCTCGCCGATTTTGAGCAGTCTACCAGCCATAACTCTAATGTAGGCTTATTTGCAGAGATTTGTCAATCCAGGAATAGGAAAAATGCCTAGATTTGTCCGCTAAAAATTTAAGGATGTACTTTAAAACAGTGATAAAGATAAAGTATTGACAAATAAGGTAGAAAAATGGTAGAATCATTTCAGTGAAGTATAAATATGTACACTTTTCTGAAACCATTACTAGTCAGAGAGGAACTTATTAAGAGAAGAGTGCGAGTTTTTACCCCGTTGGAGTTTTCCCGGATTTTTCAAGCCTCACCATATGCTATTAAATACTTCCTAGAAACCCAAGTGGAAGAGGGGTTGTTAATGAGGCTAAAGCAAGGTCTCTATACTCTTAAAACTGACCCACCTAATGAGAGGGAAGTAGCCAATAAGCTGTACAGACCTTCATATATCTCATTTGCATATGCTCTTGCTTACTACAATATTATCCCAGAGATGCCCTATACAGTGACTTCGGCTACTACAAAACCAACGAGGGTATTTAACGGTCCAAACGTAACTTTTTCTTACTACACCATTAAAGAGGAAGCTTTTACCGGATACATACTAGCCAAAGAGGGAGAGCGATCATTTTTGATCGCCGAGCCGGAGAAGGCACTGGTTGACTATGTGTATTTTGCAACCTTAGGACGTGGTCCATCACTCGACAGATTAAATGTCTCCTCACTTAACAAAAGTAAGGCTGTTGAATATGCTAGACTATTCGGACGGAAAACCCTTGTTAAAAAAGTGGAGAAATTATTTGACTTTCCACAAAGATGGGAAATTATATGATTGCTCAAGATCAAATTAACAAACTTATTACCCAATACCAAACATCAGATATAAATGTACTTCGTGAGTATTATCAGCACCTATTTTTGTCATACTTTTTCCAACAAACTCAAACCAACAATATCTTTTTTAAAGGCGGAACGGCACTTAAGATTCTCTATAAAAGCCCCCGATTTTCAGAAGATTTAGACTTTTCTGCCAATCTTTCAAATAAAGAGGAGGTAGAACAAGTTCTAATCCAGACATTAGATCAGATTGAAAAAGAGGGGACATCCACAGATTATGCAGAAGCCACAAGTACCAGTGGGGGATATAGAGCTACGCTTTTTTTTCAAAAAGAACCTACTGTTAAAATAGATTTAGAAATTTCCTTAAGACAGGGAGAAAAAGAGGGGGAGTTGATAACAGTTCAAAGCGACTTCATCCCTACCTATACCGTTTTCGCACTTTTACAAGATCAGTTGGTAGACGAGAAGATACAGGCTCTACTAGCACGCAAAAAGCCGAGAGACTTTTACGATTTATATTTTATCCTCAGAGCAAATTTACTCCCGGCTCAGAAAAAGAGTGTCTTACCTCAGACTTTTAATGCTCTAAAGGATTCAGATATTAATTTTGAAAAGGAGCTAAAAGAATTTTTGCCAAGATCGCATTGGGCAATTATACGAGATTTTAAATCTACACTGGAGCGAGAAATTAATAGGTTTAGGGGATCCATAGCCAATAGCCACCGGAAGGTCCTCCGGAGGGGGTAGCTGAGCCTGAAGCAGATGGTGGGGGTGAGTACCAGGCACCGGAGTCTCCAATTTTCCCAAAGTTTTTTAGGATTAAGCTTAGATCAAGATTGTTTATTACCTTGTCCAAGTTAAAGTCTGCCCTCTCGTTCCAGTTGGAGGAAGAAGGGGTGGTGTTATAGAGGTTCTTAGCTAAAGTGTAGTCAGCAGTGTTAACGGTATTATCTTCATTTAAATCTCCGGAGAGCAAAGTTAAGGACTGGTCATTGTTTAAATGGGTTTCATTGGGGCCCATGGTAAAGGTGGAGGCAGTATCTACTTGCCCCGGACCTTTAATGTACGCTGTATAAACAGAACCGGGGTTTAATCCGGCTAAACTGAGACCGGAAAAAACTCCAAGGTCCGGGAAATTAACAGTAAAGGTTAGAAGATATTTAGGTTTGGTAGAAGTTTCTCCCTCAGCGATTCCGATAAAAACCTTGGCTGCTTGTTTATCTTTAGGCCTGCCCTCAATACTGATTTTTAAAGTTAGGGTAGGACCAAAAGCCAGGTTAGCCATGGGAGTGGGTGTAGCAGTAGGAGGAGTTAAACTCTCTTCCAGCTGTTTTTTAAGATCGGAGAGGGGAGAGGTTGCAGGCACTTCTTTAGTGAGTTGTTTATCCAGGGTGGAGGTTTGTTGTTTGTTGGTCTTAGTTTCTAAGGCTCTTGATTTAAAAATCTGAGTGTTTTTGACCAGTGTCAGACTTAGGGGGATACTGATGAGGATAAAAAGAAATCCTGCTACAACAATAACCTTTTTGGTGCTGAAGTTCCAGTGAGTGTCAGTATTTTCCATGGGTCCTTTCTCAAAGATATCATATCTAAATCTTCTTTGATACAATGAGCAGATGTTGAAGAAAAAGAATTTCTTAAGAATTGTAGTCAATTCAATCTTAGGAATAGTCTTGGTTTTTGTCTGGACGAGGTTTGTTAATTTAGGGCAAACCTTTGCCATCCTTAAAACAGTTCAGCTCCAATGGGTAGCTTTTTTCTTTCTCTTTTATATTATTTCCACCCTCCTGAGGGGCCTTCGTTTTAAAATCCTTTTGGGGGATTACAAATTGCCTTTGAAAGATCTCTCCTTACTCAATGTCTTGAGCCAGTTTCTTTCTTTTATGATCCCTATTAGGTTAGGGGAAATTACTAAAAGTGTTTATCTTACTTCCCAATTTGATCTTCCCCTGGGAAAAGCCTTGACTTGGGTTTTTGTGGATAGGTTCCTGGATTTTTGGGTTGTACTGCTTCTGATAGTGATCTTTCTTTTTTTAACTCCCACTATCTTGCCTGCCTCCCTTGCCCAATCAGTTTTAGTGGTTTTCTTAGTCTTTAGTCTGGCAGCAGTAATTATTGTCAGCAGCCAGAGCCGGGCTAAAAAATTAGTAACTTTCTTAGGAAAATTTTTGATTTTTGAAGGAGTGAAGGAAAAAGTGGTGAGTTTTATTCATACTATCATTGAAGGATTTGAGGTTTTAAGGAGACATCCTTTAGAAGTGGTTTGGTTAGTAGTACTGACGATTTTAGCAACAGTTTCTGATAGTATGATATGGATAATAGCATTTAAGTCGTTAGGGATAGATCTGGGTATAGGCAAAGTGATTTTAGGAAACTCCTTAACTGCCCTCACTTTTATAGTGCCAGCAGCTCCGGGCTATGTGGGATCAGCTGAAGCCTCCATTTTGGCTGTTTTTGGAGGCATTTTAGGTCTGGAAGCCAATATGGTCTCGGCAGCCTCGGTGCTATACCATGTTGTTACCATTATTACCTTACTCATAGGAGGGCTCTCTGCCCTTTACCTTCTGAAGTTTGATTTAGGTTTGGTTTGGAAAAAAGTTAAAGGTGGATAAATCTTAGGTTTTTCTGTACCGTGTACTTCTGGCCAGTCCCAGTCTCTCTATTTTTTTCAGCTTTAAAAGTTTAGTTAGGGTTTGGTTAACAGTGGGCCTGGCAATTTTAGTTCTGTCTGCTATTTGCTTCGGAGTAGCTTCTTTGACCTGAGACAGATATTCCCAGACCTTCAGCTGTTTTTTAGATAATAGTGGCTCAATATTCTCAGTTGTTAATAAATCAATTGCTTGTTGGGACTGCTCTAAGACAATATCCAAAAAGAAGTTGAGCCAATCTAAAATATTTTCTTTTTTACTTTTGAAGGTTTTTTGGCTTTTTCTTAGGGCCAAGTAATAATCTAGTTTTTTATCTTCTATTAATTTCTCATGGGAAACAAAAGGCATGTAAGCATAACCTTCTTTTAACAGGAGTAAGTTGGTAAGAATTCTTGATAACCTGCCATTTCCATCAAGGAACGGATGGATATTTAAAAACTCTACTAAAAAGTTTCCCACTATAAGGAGGGGATGATAAGTTTTAACCTTTAAAGTACCTTGGGTCCACTCCACAAGCTCCTGCATGTATTTTGGAGTAAGATAGGCAGGTATAGTATCAAACAGAACTCCTATCCTTCTGCCTTGAGAGTCAACCATCTCCACTCTGTTCTCTCCTTTTTTATATTCACCTCTATGAAGTTTATCTTTATCTACATACTTTAAAAGCTCTTTATGGAGATGTTTGATGGAGTTTTCACTAAATTTAATATCCTCGAAGGCTTCAAAGACATTTTGCAGTAGTTCAAAGTATCCCTGGACCTCTTGTTTATCCCGGTCAGCAAACTTTTGGATAGCCAGACCTTGCATTAGTTTTTCCACATTTTCATTGGAGAGTTTGGCTCCCTCTATTCTGGTTGAAGCACCAGTGGAAGTAATAAGCACCGATCTTTTTAACTGGCCTAGTAAATAGGGGTTGAGATTTGCTCCAGCTGTCCACCGACCCTTAAGCTCTTCAATATGGGCTATTTTGGATAAAATCTCAGGCGAGATTACTGCTATTCTTTTGTCAAATTTTGTTCCTCTCAGCATAATTTATCTCCTTAATCTAACTATAGCAGATTATATTAGATTGTATTAGATAAGTCAACAGAGGGTCTAGATGGAACCTAAATCTACTTTTACTCCCGGACCCATGGAGGGGGAAAGGGTGAGTTTTCTAATTTTAGATCTTCCGATGGTGTTGTACAAAATCTTAATATTGGCAGCAATCTCTTCCGGATCCTGGTTTACCTTACCTATAGCCAGATGGATGACCTGACCGTTGTTTTCTGTTTTAAATTCTGTTTTACCACCCCTTAGTTCTGAGATAACCCTGGTTAAATTTTCAGTGACAGTCTCATTTTTAGGGCTGGGCATTAAACCTTTTGGCCCCAGGACCTTGGCTACTCTGGCCAGTTTAGGCATCCATTCAGGGGTGGAAACTACAACATCAGCATTAACTTTACCCTTTTCTATTTGGGAGATGGTTTCATCTGATCCTACTAAATCTGCTCCGGCTTTGGCAGCATCTTTACCAAAAGCCAGAATGGTCAACTTTTTTCCAGCCAGGTAGGGTAAGGAAACAGAACCCTTTATGTTTTTAACAGCAGTGTTTAAATGGGCTTCTACTGTTCCGGAAAACGAGGAGTAAGATACTTTTTGAGATAGTTCTATAGCCTCTTTTAGAGGATATCTTTTGTTTCTTTCTACCAGCTCTATTTTTTCTAAATACTTTTTAGAACGGATTTTTCTATTAGCAGCAGTTTTCTTTTGGGCTCTTTTGCTGACCTTAGCTTTTTTTTGCTTTGTGGCTAGTGGGTCCTGCTCGCCTCGCTTCGCGGGCGAAGCGGGTCGCTCCGGTTTCTCGCGTGCGTCCTCGCTCGTTTCACTCGCTGCGGTCGACGCGCGAGATCTCTCCTCCGCGCCACCCACTATCTCAGCTTGCGTCACCCCTCGCTGCGAGTCACCTGTCAAAATGTCACCCCTCGCCATTACTTCTGGAGTTTTGATTTCTGTTTCTTCTAATGTTTTAATCTTTGTTTTACCCATAGGATCTACTTAGCTATTTTTACTCCCATTGATCTGGCTGTACCTTCTACAACTTTCATGGCAGCATCTATATTTTGAGTATTTAAATCAGGCATCTTATCTTCAGCAATCTTTCTGACCTGCATTTTAGACAAAGTTCCAGCTGTTTCTTTGCCAGCTTTTCCTGAACCTTTTTCTACCCCTAAAGCTTTTTTGATCATCTCTGCTACCGGTGGTTCCTTAGTGATAAAAGAAAAGGTCCTGTCCTCATAAACTGTAATCACTACAGGCAAAATATTACCTTTTCTGCTTTCTGTTCTTTCATTAAAGGCCTTCACAAATTCCATGATAGGTAAACCATGCTGACCTAAAGCAGGGCCTACTGGAGGAGCAGCAGTAGCAGCCCCTGCCGGAATATTTAATTTAATGTATGTCTTAATCTTTTTAGCCATATAAGTAAGTTACTTAAGTCACTTAGGGTACTTAAAGTTTAGCGACCTGTAGAAAGTCCAACTCGACCGGGGTTTCCCGGCCAAAGATGGAAACCAAAACTCTCACCTTGCCCCTTTCTTTATCAACTGATTCCACCTTACCGATAAACTCAGTAAATGGTCCGTCGGTAATTTTAACTGTATCTCCCTCTGAATAAACCTGCTTATAGGTAGGCTGGCCTCCTTGGGACATGTAAGAAACAATGGATTTAACCTCTTTGTTGGAGATAGGAGTGGGCTTTCCTCCCATGCCAATAAAAGCTGTGACCCCTTGGGTGGTTCGAACTGCCAGCCAGGCTTCATCATCCAAAACCATCTTTACCAGGATATAGCCTGGGAAGATCTTTTCTTTAACAGTTTCTTTCTTTCCACCTCTGATCTCTATTTTTTCCTGGGTGGGAACCAAAACATCGATGATTTTCTCTTCCAGATGTTCTGACTCAATCCTTTGTTTTAAGGCAGTAGCTACTTTATTCTCATGTCCGGAATAGGTATGGACTACATACCATTTAGCAGGGGAGTCAGAATCTTCAATTTCTGTTTCCTCTGCTTCCTCAGCTGAGGTTTCTTCAGAAAGGTCCTGATTCTTTTCTTCTTCAGTTTGATCGCGGTCTTTTACTTGGTCATCCATTTTGATTCCTCCCAATTAGCTCTCATTCCATTCGAGCTATTTTCGGTGTCTTAGATCTTTAAAAGAAGCTCAATGAGCTTCGTTAGTGCAGAGTCGACACCGAAAAGAAAAAAGCCTACAGTAATGGTGACGATAATCACAATTAGCGTAAGCCTGATAGTTTGATTTGGCGTAGGCCAAACAACCTTGGATAATTCTACCTTAACTTCACTAAAAAAGTCAATGACTTTGTGCAATATCCTCATAATTTTGTTAAAAATTACACCTAACCCTCTAAGTTTAGCATACTTGCACCCTGTAGCTCTAGAGAGTATATTCTGGGGAGATGAGAAAACACCTTGCCATCATGCATAAATCTGCTCTGGAAGCCATCCTTTCCGGCAAGAAAACCGTTGAGACCCGTTTTAGCAAACATAAAATCTCTCCTTTTGGGGTCATTAATGCCAGGGATTTAGTTTTTATGAAGCCCCCCGGAGGTGAAATAGTTGGCCAGTTTAGGGTAAAAAAAGTGTTCTCTTTTGAAGGGCTCACCCCCAAAGACATAGAGAAGATTTTTTCAGACTATGGAAAAGAAATTTCTGTGGGGGATAAGTTAGAAGATGAGGCATATGAAAAGCTGAAGCAGGGTTCTTTCTATGGAACCCTGATCTTTATCTCAGAATCAGAAAGGCTGATCACTTCACCTATCAAGATTAAAAAATCAGACCTCCGAGGCTGGATGGTTATAGAATAGCTATCTGATAAGAGTTTGGGCATATTCCCAGTATTCCGGGTGGTTATGAAGCTTCATATAGTACCACCATTCTACTCCCCAGAAGTATTGGGATTTGATATCAGTTCTGGTGGTAAAATCGACCACTCCTTTCAAGTTATCCAGAGAAAAGAACTGGATCTGTTCTTTTAGAGGTATCTTAGTGATAGATTTACCGGGAGCCCAGGGTTCAGCTTGCAGTTCACTGACCATCACCCCTTGGGATAGGGGGGCAAAGATCCTTTGGGTAAGATTTGCTTTTAAACGGTAATAAAGAGGAGGGAATGGGTAATTAAAGTATCCAATGTGAGGATCCCAAACTGTTCTATAAAGAGAGGTTCCCATAATGTCAGAATACTGTAAAGCTGTGACCCACAAGCCCAGTTCTCCGGAATCGGTGAGAACAATGGGACGGGAATCTTTGGATCTAACTAAATTCACCTCAGACTCTAAAAAACTTTTGTCAAACATGCGGCAAAGTCCAAAGTTTAATAAAGGCTCGTTTTCTACCTGCCAGGCTGTCACCGCCGGGTGGTTTTGATAATGATCAACTGCTGCTGCTAACTCCTGAAGGATTTGCTGCTGGAACTGCTCTTTAGGAAGATCCTTTGCCCAGGAAGGAGCAAAACACTCCGGCCAGCGGGGGACTTTATAACCGATGGCTAATATTACCTCGGCTCCTCTTTGTTCTGCCTGTTTGAGCAGGATATCAGTATCCTGAAAATTAAACTCTCCCGGCTCTTTTTCCACCGAGTCCCAATAAATAGGTAGCCTGACTTTCTTTACTCCCAGATCGTCCAAGACAGCCTGAAAAACAACAGGAGGATCAAGTCCTAACTCTTTGCTATAAACGGTAGAAAAGGTTACTCCATAATCAATTTTTGGGGTGGGAGTAACAAATCTTACTAAAAAATCAGCTCCCCAAAAAAGGGTAAAAAAGATGAGAATCACACCAGCTATTAAAATAGGGTATTTAAAAGGGTGTTTCAGTTTCATCTGGCTAAAAGATAGAGTCCTAAACTGATTATTCCTGCTCCGGAAATTTTTTGAAGAATGGCATCTTTAGTGAGGTTTTCCCCTAAAAGATGGGGGTGCTTTTTAAGCAATATTAAAGAAACAACTAAAATTACTAAGTATTGAACACCAAATAGAGAGTTTACCAAGGCAGGACTTGCTAAAGAAACTCCATAGGCAATCATCAGCCCGGAAGCTGCTCCCATGGTTTGTCCGGTTCCCATTAAAATTAAGGTAACTTTGGAAGTGATTCCCCGGCTTCCCTCGGAGGAAGTGAGGATAAGTTTTCTAAACTGGGGAACTATCAGTAGAGACAAAGCTAAAACTCCAGCAGAGACTCCTCTGATGATCAACCCGGTAATGAAGTTTGTTCCTAAAAAGGCTTCTCTAAGCAGCACATAGGATAACCCAAAAACAAAACCGGATAAAATCATGCCTAGAAGCTGGGAATTAAACTTTAACTTTCCTAACCAAAGATTAATAGTAAAGACAGCAGTTCCCAAAAGGAGGATAGAGAAAGCTAAATACTGGTTGGGGGAGAGGAGTTGTCCTAAAAAGAGGCTGCCTAAGATCAAGGCAAAGAGGGGGTTAAAAGTTCCCACCACTGCCCCTACAGCTGAGACCTCATTCTTCTTTAAAGCTACAAACATGGTATAAGTAGCCAGAACCCAAGTAAGGCCTGATAAAACTGCCAGGTAAAAAAATCTGTTAATTTCCAGTTTAAAACCAAAAGGAACTAGAAAAAGAACCAAAAGCTGGAGGACATTGATAAAAAAGGTATAGGAAAGAGGATGTTTTAAAGCCTTCTGAAGCAAGATTTTATCAATAATTATGGCTCCAGCATTAAAACCATAAGCAATGACAGCGATAGGCAGAAAGCTCATCTTTATATAACTATATCACTATGGATCACGTTTTTTCTTCCAGGACATCTGCCACATGAATTCTGTGGCCTAAGAATTTCATCAACTCATGCCTGATGCCGTTATGGGCAACGATATCAGCATACACTTTAGCGGAAGGTTTAACTACCCTTTTTTTGGTTTGTAAATCCACTTCAACTAAACCAAACTTAGGATCAAATCCTTCTGCCCATTCAAAGTTATCAAGGAGTGACCAGTAGAAAAAGCCTTTTACTTTAACTCCTGCCTGAATGGCTCGGTAAACCTCTTGCAGATACTGCATTAAAAACCTGATTCTTCGGTCATCGTTGGTGGTAGCAATGCCACACTCGGTAATGTAAATTGGGATGCCATCAGATAAGTCTGTGAGGACATCAAAAATCCCTTCCGGGAAAATTTCCCAACCCAGGTCTGAAACATCTTTGGAAAAAGCTGTCACATCTACCAATTCCGGTTTAAGTCCTTTGCTCTTTAAACGGTGATGGAGGTAATAGTTTAAGCCTAAGAAGTCATGATAACCATGACTGAGGGTGTAAAAGATGTGGTTGGCCATAAAATCTGAGACTATCACCCCCACTTGTTCAACTATGGAGTGTTTATGATAGGCGGTGTATGATTGGACATTTTGGGCAATACCAACCTTGGCTTCAGGGATTATTTTGTGGATAGCTTTGTAGGCTTTTTTATGAGCTTGGACTAGATTCCAAGTGGCTTTAATGGTAGCTAAAGTACTTTTTTTCTGAGGAGGCCAGCAGCCTTCAATATAAGATCCCCACACCAAAATCTGGGGTTCGTTTATGGTAATCCACATATCTACATAGTCTTTAAGCTTGGGAACTATGGTTTTGACAAACCTCTCAAAGTACCAGGCTGATTTACTATTTTCCCAGCCTCCTTTTTTAGCTAACCACTGAGGGTTGGTAAAATGGTGCAGTGTTAACATCACTGTAAAGTTAAGGGACTTAAGGTACTTAAGCACCTTAACATAGTGTTCAATCTCATCAAGGTCAAATTTTCCTTCTTCCGGTTCAATCCTGGACCATTCTAGGGAAAGTCTGTGGGAGTTGTGGTTTAACTCTTTGGCCAGATCAAAATCTTCTTCATATCTTCTATATTGATCACAAGCTTCACCAGACCTGAACTCTTTTTCCCTGCCTTGTTCCCAATCCCACCAATCATTTTTAGTATTATTTCCCTCTACCTGATGGGCAGAAGTAGCTGCCCCCCATAAAAACCCTTGAGGAAACTCCAAAGTAGCATGATCGTGTTTAGGGGGAACTTTCTCTTCAGCCATTTACTATTAGCATAACATAATTAAGCGGCCCTTAAGGAATTTAATTGTTCTAAGCTGGCAACGATTTCAGCCTCGTGGCCATGCCGACGTAGTTGAGATTGAGCACTAGGGGATTGCTTCTCGAAACCCCGAAGCTTTTTCAGGGCCTTATTTCTGAGTTGCCGTACTCTTTCGCGGGTTTTCCCGCTTGCTTGTCCCACTTCCTCAAGTGTCCTCTCAATATTGTCTAAGAATCCAAAAAGAGCATGGAGAACTGTTATTTCGTTGTCAGTAAGATATTGTAAACTGTGCAGTTTTTCTAAGATGTCACGCACTAAGAGAAGAGATAGATGGCTTTCTCCTAGTAATTCTGGTCCTTCCGTCTCATTGCTCGAGATTTCGTATGGTGACCAATCATAGTCTGCTCGTTCTTTACTAGACGCCAACCATTCAAGACTGACCGCTGGTTGAACAGCAGCTAAGACTTTTCTAACTGTTTCTGCCCCCAGCCCATTGGCAGTTCCGACGTCTTCGTAGCTCGGTTCTTTTCCTTCACTTCTTAGCTGATCACGTATTTGACGAAGTTCCACAGCCCGATTAAAAGTGCCTCGTGATATTTTAAAGTCATGCCCTTGTTCGGAGAGGGCATCGCGGATAGCATTGGTGATACAAGGGACAGTATAAGATGAGAAATTATTCCCTGAATCTGGATCAAATCCCCCTACCGCTTTTATCAGGCCCAGATTGCCTTCCTGAATGAGATCCAGAAGTGACAGCTTGGGGCTGCGAAATTTTTTAGCCAGCGAAACTACCAGTCTAAGGTTTGAGGCGGTTGCCTGCTCCTCCAGCTGTTTTAAATCTGCCTGAGTGATTCTTAAGCTTTCTTCCAAAGTTAATCTTCCTTCCAGAAGAAGCAGGGGAGAAAATTGTTGGTATTGAGTAAGATCCTGGTAGTGCAGGGCTGCTAATTCCCGATGCAGCTTGATTTTCTTAAATATCCCGATGGTTTCTGTATTGCTCAGTTGAGGGATAGCTCCTATTTCTTGGAGGTATGTTCCAATTAAGGCATCTTCAGCGGACTGTTCTGTGGCCATATGGGTGGATAAAATCCTTTTTGTATAATTGGCATTATAACAAAGAGAAGGGTATGGTATTAAGTATTCCAGACAATGGTGGAGACTTCTGCTTGAGGAACGCGGGTGGGGATGAAAGAAACTTTATCTTCCTCATCAACCATTTTGGAATACCTATACCAGTGATAAGTTAGTTCTTTTTTTAGGGAGAATGTTTGTGAGAGGCTTTCTGCTACCTCTGGTGTAGCAACAGGGACTGCCTCTGGTTTCAAGGGTGTTGGCACCATACTTCGGTAGTCTGTTATTGCTTCAGTCATAGTTAAAAGTTCTGGAAGCAAATTTTAGCTTATCCTGAAGATTTAGTCAAGGGCTGGGGGTAAAATCTGGGGCTGGGGGTAAAAAATAGGGAGTCGGCAGGGGCGGAAGGACTTGAACCTTCAGTCCGGGTTTTGGAGACCCGTGGTTTACCATTAACCGACGCCCCTAGGTATGTGTAGTATACCCCAAAATACCCCCTATTCAAAGTTTGACAGAAGGTCTATAACATAGATGATGGCTGTAACAACTGATATTTCTGTGCCTCTTTCGGCGAGTGAAGTCATAGGTCTTCGCTGCAGCTATTTTACCCGTGAAGAGATAGGTGGAGGAACGACCAGGCCTTACTACTTAATTTTGGCTTCATTGTGGAGGGTTTGCTGCCTACAGATATTACAGAATTTTTTTAAAGCCAACTTGTCTTTGGTATTAATGACATTTTTACTAGTCACATAATTCCTATTCTTACAAGTAGAGCACTCCAAATAAAATATTTGTCTGTTGCCTTTTTTAGCCATAGCTTAGGGATTATACCTTAGATTTTAGTGAAGATTCAAGCAGTAGTCAGCGAGAGGGTATTTCGGCTATGCCTAAACTTTTCCTTTCCTCAAAACCTAGTCCAAGGTAGTCACTCATCAGATTAGGAACAGTTCTTTCTAAAAATTGGGCTAGATGAATGTAAGTTTGAGAGCAGTTCTCTGTTGTCAAAACCTCAACTGCCAGAGTGTGTTTTAGGATATCGACAGCTCTGACACCTTGTAACAGGGCAGCTTTGGAAGTTGACACTAAAAGTTCAAGAGGGGAATGAGCCTCCTTAACTTGCTCTAAAGCTAACTCGTAAACTCTCTGAGTTCTTTCCCATTCTCGGACAGATTTTAATCTCTCCACCTCAATGACTACCCTGGGAGTAGCATAACCCCAGATAGTAGTCATAGGGGCTATTTGTCTCTGATGGGATGGGGGGACAGACTCTTTCTCGCATTTACCAATGGGTTCACCAACTCGTCTTGTGACAGGGTGAGTTAATAGGTAGTGCAAGTAGAGATTTTCTCGTTGGGCTATTTGGGATAGACGACAAAACCAAGCATTTACCTCACGGTAACGTTTTACCATTCTCTGAGGTCCATAATCCCTGTTAGCTGGGTCACAAAGCTCTCTGGCAATAGGGCAACCATGGGACCATCCCAAAAGCAAAGCTGTATTATAAATGGCCTCTGGGGTTGATATAGCTTCTTTGGTGAGAAGGTAATAGGTACCATAACCAAAAAGATGTCCACCTCTTATCTCATGATCATATTCTGCTGCCATGAGGGAAGTATACTATAAGATGGCAAGAAGAAAAAAGGAGAAAATTGGAGCGGAAGTTTTCAAGAATTTGATTAGTATGGAATTTGACAAAAAATCAAGGAGATTATATAATAAGTAAGGAGAATTAAAATGAGTTTTACGACTACGTTAACCACAAAAAATCAATTAACACTGCCTAAGCCTGTCAGGGATAAATTAGGAGTTAAAAAGGGAGTTAGATTTGATATTTATCCAACTAGCGATGGGTTTATTGGCAGATTAAAAAGACGATCAAGGATACTCAACTTTGCTGGTGATCTAAAAAATCTTGATAATGGCAAAACTATCAAAGAGATTCGTGAAGAAGCTCAAAGGCTTGCTGCAGAAGAAATTAATGCAAAAATCATATCCAAATGAAAACAACGGCTATAGATACGAATGCTCTTTTAAACTACCGACTTGAAAGAAAACCCTATTTCCAAGATGTAAAAAAAGTTTTTGAACGTTGTTTGGAGAATAAAGAAGAGATATTCATCCCGAATCTGGTTTTTCTAGAGAGTGAATGGGTGTTAAGATCATATTATGGACAGTCTAAAGATCAAATAATAAAATTTTTTCAGGAATTACTGTTACTTGATAATGTTATTCTGAAAGATAAAAAGGAGATTGAACTTGCTTTAAATCTATATAAAACCTCAACAGGAATCAGTTTTACAGATTGTGTTATTTTAAATCAAATTCAAAGTTTTGAACCAGATGAGTTTTTAACATTTGACGAGAATCTGAAACAGATCTATCAGGAAGAATCTTCTTAGAATCAGTGTTAAGGAGGACTCCAAAATTTATTCAATGATAACTCAGATCCTAATGAAGTTATATTATTAAAGCGTTACAAAAAAGTCCCACAAGGGGACTTTCTGTCTCAAGAGCCGACTGTGGGAATCGGACCCACGACCTGCTCCTTACCATGGAGCTGCTCTACCACTGAGCCAAGTCGGCACTTCGTCGTTACACTCCTCAGTGTAAACTTCCTCGGATATTTTACCAGAGCCCTCTGACAGAATCGAACTGTCGTCGACGGTTTACAAAACCGCTGCTTTGCCACTAAGCTAAGAGGGCACTTCCAGAGCTAATTTTACCAGATTAGGATGGGAAAAAGAAACAAAAACCCTTTTATACTAAAAAATCCATCCCATGATGGGGATGGATTAGGTAAACTTTCTTTATAAAAATAATTTCATCCTACTCGGCCGTGCTTGTGAGGCTTTTTCCCCTGGACACCAGATGGGAATCCTGTGATGTACCGTTATAGTGCATCAACTCCAGATCAACCCGTTGAGGTCAACGATGGAGGAAAATACATCCTCAAATTGTCAAACGTACCAAGTAGGAAAAGTCTTCTACGTAAAGCAAAAGACCTATCTACCTTTGCCCGATTTGGGCACTTTCATCATAGCAAAAAAGACCCCTTCTGTCAATAGAAAAACGGAGGGGGTAGGGCTTATGGTAGGTGAAATACCGGGAGTAGGATTGGATTTAACCGGAGAACAATAACCTGGAGAAGAGCCTTTTAAAAAGTATTCATTAAGGGTAGCGGATTGGGTAGCCTCTTTACCGTATTGAACACGGCAGTTGTACATTATGATCTCATTGGATGGTGGGGTAAACTTTTCTACCGGAGTTCCTGCTAAAAACTTCTCCATTAAAATTCTCCAAATAGGGGCAGCTCCCAAAGATCCGGCGATGTTGTCCATCGGTTTCCCATCATTATTTCCTACCCACACTCCTACAGTGAGAGAAGGAGTGTAACCTAAAGTCCAAGCGTCCCGGTAGTTTTCCGTAGTGCCGGTTTTGACTGCTGCCGGACGGGACATGTCTAAAGTGTTGCCAAAGATCTCCCTTCTGGCCTGGTTATCGGAGAGGATGGAGGAGATTAAAAAGGCTGCTCCCAGTGATAAAACAGGCTGGGGTTGAGGCTGGTAAGAGTAAACTACCTGATCTTGTTTATCCTTGATTTGCAGGATAGTAGCATTGTCGTTTTTTTGACCCTGGTTAGCAAAAATAGCATAAGCCCCGGTCATCTCTAAAAGTTTTACTTCTCCTGCCCCCAAAGCCAGTGATAAACCATACTGGTTGGGATCCTGGAGGGTGGTAAGGCCATACTTTTGGGCCTGGTCCAAAGCCTCTGGCACTCCCAGTTTGGACATCACCTCCACGGAAGGAATGTTTAAGGAGTTAGAGAGGGCTCGTCTGGCAGTTACCGGACCCCGGAATCTGCCATCATAATCTTTGGGGCGGTAATTAATGCCGAAAGTTCGGGGAGTGTCCTGCAGGATAGTGGCTGGTGTAATGATCCCTTTTTCTAAAGCTGCTGAGTAATAAATGGGTTTAAAAGAGGAGCCCGGTTGACGGGGGGAGGTGGCTACATCCACTTGGCCAAATTTGCTGTTTCGGAAATCAATACTGCCCACTAGGGCTTTGACCTCACCGGTTTTGGAGTCCATCACTACCGCTGCCCCGTTAGTGACTCCGTTAGGACCTAAGTTTCTGACTTGCTCTTTAACTGTCTTTTCCGTGAAGTCTTGCCAGCTAAGGTCCAGAGTGGTTCGAACTTTGAATCCGGAACGGGAGACTATCTCTTCTCCGTACTTTTGGACTAGCTGGTCTCTCACCAGCATGGCAAAGTGAAAGCCCTGGGAGTTGAAGGGTTTGGTGGGATGTTGGAAGGTCAGCTTTTCTGCTTCAGCCTGGCTTTTTTGCTCAAGAGTGATATATTTTTGTTCCACCATTTTTTGGAGGACAATGACCTGTCTGACTTTTCCTTCCTCTGGATCTCCGGTGAAGGGAGAAAGTTTAGAGGGAGCAGGCAGCAGCCCGATGAGGAAAGCTGACTCTGCCAGGTCCAGCTGGACAGCTGGTTTACCAAAAAAGGTTTGGGAAGCTTCTTCGATACCGAAAGCCCCCTCCCCAAAATAAACTGAGTTTAAATACATCTCCAACACCTCTGCTTTGCTATACCTTTGTTCAATCTCATGGGCCAAAATAACTTCCTGGTATTTTCTCATCAGATTTTTTTGGGGGTTTAAAAGG
This sequence comes from bacterium, assembly GCA_030647265.1. Lineage (GTDB taxonomy): Bacteria > Patescibacteriota > Microgenomatia > Daviesbacterales > UBA10151 > JAUSJM01. Next base: position 22,479 of record JAUSJM010000021.1, on the reverse strand, counting down.
GTATTTTTTACCAATTGCTGGGTTAAAGTGGACCCTCCATAGGCCAGATCTCTTTGATTGATGTCAATATAGAGGGACCTTAAGATGGATTTGACAGAAAAACCTGGGTGGGAATCAAAATCTTTGTCTTCCGAGGCTATAGCTGCTTCCTGAGCTGATTTGGGAATTTGGGAAAGGGGAACAAAAGTTTTGTTTTTAGCTTCATAAAAATTAAAGAAAGGAACACCATTTCTGTCCAAAAGGGTCAACCCGGTATCATTTTTGTTCATTACTGCTTCTTTGGTGATAAGATCCAGGCTGAAAGAAGCAAAGGTTAGAATAGGAACAACCATTAAAAAGAGGGAGGTAAAAATAAAGCAAACCAAAATATCTGTCAAATCAATTCTAAAAAAGTCTTTGATTAAATTTCCCCAGGCTAGCCCCATGCCTAAATAATAAAGAAATTTTTAATGGGCAGCGTGAAAAAAACGAAAGAGATAGGTAAGTTGAGTCTTAGGAGCTGGCGTGATATTCTTCTTTGATGTCTAATTTTAAAGTGGTAGCTACTGAGGGGAAAGCCAGGGCTGGGGTGTTAAAAACAGCCCATGGGGAAGTTCAGACTCCGGTTTTTATGCCGGTGGGAACCCAGGGGACAGTGAAGGCTTTGGATCCAGAGGATCTGAGAAACTGTGGTACTCAGATTATTTTGGGGAATACTTATCACCTCTATTTAAGACCTGGAAACAAACTAATTAAAAAAATGGGAGGCCTCCATCAATTTATGGGGTGGGAAGGACCAATCCTCACTGATTCTGGGGGATTTCAGGCCTTTTCCTTAGGGGCGATGATCGAACACGGGGTCAAAAAAATAGGTCGCTCGGAAAATAATAGAGATGAGAGTTTGGCAAGGGGGCCGTTGGTTAGTAAGATTACTGAAGAGGGAGTACAATTTGTTTCCCATTTGGATGGCAGTAAACACCTTCTAACCCCGGAAAAATCGATGGAAATTCAGCTTGATTTAGGTTCAGATATCTGTCTAGTTCTGGATGAGCTGTTATCACCACTCCATGGTCCAGAATATGTTAAACAATCTTTGGAAAGAACCCACCGGTGGGAGATAAGATCTGAGGAATACTTTAGGAAGGGGGTAAGGACTGAAGGGGAAAGAGGAATAGGACCGCAGCTTTTTGGGATCTTACAGGGGGTTTTTGATAAAGAAGTGAGAGTTCAGGAGGCTAGATGGGTGACAGGACAAGACTTTGCTGGTATTTCCATTGGAGGATCTTTTGGGACAGAAGCTGATTGGGCTGCAGCCAAAGCTATTGATCAAACTATAAGCTGGGTTGTTCCATTACTACCGGTTAGTCTCCCCAGACATGCTTTGGGAATCGGGGAGGTGAGAGATTTATTTGCCTGTATAGAAAGAGGGATAGATATGTTTGATTGTGTGGCTCCCATGAGACGTGCCAGGAATGGAAGCCTCTACATAGGCCCTAAAAACGGCGGAAAGGTTTCTAATAAGTACACTCTCTCCATTTCCCGGGCAGAATTTACCGCTGATCCCAGGCCTGTTGATCCGGGATGTTCCTGTTACACCTGCCAAAATTTTTCTAAAGCCTACCTGAGGCATCTTTATTTAGCTAAGGAACTTTTATATTACAGACTGGCTACTATTCATAATGTTTTCTTTATAGTAAATCTTGTCAAATCAATTAGAGAAGCAATTATTGATCACCAATTTGAACTACTAAAAAAGAAATGGGTTTAAACTTTTCTACGGTGGGAGAGTAAGTTTGGCCTTGACAAAAATGTAACCATTGTGTATACTTTGGTTACATGAATGCAGTGATTCATATTAAAATTAATAAGGAAGTAAAGAAAAATGCCCAAAGGGCGGCTAAAGATTTAGGCTTGACTTTAACTGATGTTATTAACGCCGCTTTAAGAAACTTTATCCGTACCAGAGAGGTTGTTTTTTCCGACATTCCCCAAATGACACCTAAACTGGAGAAGCTTATAGAAAAGGTAGAGGAAGATATAAAACATGGGCGTAATGTATCCCCTCGCTATAAAACTGCCAAGGAGTTTCTTGAAGCTCTTAATTCTCCATGAACATCTCTTACCACAGGGATTTTAAAAAGGATTTCAAAAAGCTGTCTGATAAGATAAAAAGAAAATTTACTGAAAAGATTTTACTCTTTGAGAAGGATGAATTTGAGCCTGTTCTCAATAATCATACCTTAAAAGGGAATTATTCAGGATACAGAAGTATTAACATTACAGGAGATTTAAGGGCTATTTACAGAAAAAGCAGCGATGAAATTATGTTTATGGCTATAGACTCTCACAGTAACTTGTATGGTTAATGTGGCTTTTAAGTGTGTTCTTGCCGTAATACCATCTCTACTTCTGCTTTTGTTATGGCACCTACGACCTCTAACTCTTCCTCTGAAAGGCCTGCAGGATTACTTCTAAGATTCAGTTCAAATTCTAGTCCTTGAGGAGTAGTAATAGTTGTGAGGGTACGTCGAGGTGGTTTGGTATGTGTTGGTTTAATACAATCTGAAGCAACCTGTAGTGCCCAAAAGGTAAAGGAGGAATTAAGTCTAAGCCCTTGGTGCCCATGACCTAAGGATATTCTCATTGGTCCTGGCCTTCCGTTGTCTTCATAGTGATTTTCCACACACCCCAAATAGCCAGAATGAAGACTATCAACACCACTCTTATAAAGTTGGTCTAAATCTATTGGTGTTGCCACAGAAGACATATCTTGAAAACGGTACATTGCTAGGGTGAGTAGTCTATCGCCTCGAGAAAAGAGGACCAAACCTGCTGCTTTAGGGTTTCCTTCCACTTCACTGTAAGTATATACCTCTCTCTCGTCTGTAAGATATGTTCCAGGGATAGTGTGGGTTATAAAAGCCTGGACTAATCTGAGTTTGTCTGGAATATTAGGGAGAGCAGAAATTACTTCTTCTGGTGTTGGTTTAATTGATTCTGCCATTTACGAACTAATTATATTCTTATAAGATCAAAAGTCAACGGTGGGATGATACCTTAAAAACATGTTGGTTATTTGATGTGTCTGTTAGGGAGATAGCTATCTTGTTAATAAGTGAGGGAAATAACGATCAACGATATTGGTAGCTTGATTTTCCCAGAGTTGGTAAAATCCTCCTTGATTTGAATTATCCCAAACATAATTACCATCCTTCTTTTGAAGCAAACCAGTCTTTAAGAAAAAATCGGAGGAATCTTTAAAGATTACTAACAGATCGAGATTCTCCTTTTTGATTTTTCCCTCTGTTAAAGCCTTAGTAAAATTTGGAACAAGATAGAAGTGGCCCCAAATATCGGCTAAGAAGGAGGGCGGTAACATCCCATTTACTCCTCTCATTGTGGCTACCCTGACTGCTCTTTCCTGCTGAGTATCTTTGGGTGGAATATAGAATTCATACAATTTGTTTGCCAGATACCTAGAGGTAGCATCATAAGCGCGGGCGTTAAAGACCTCTTTAGCCATGAACAGCTTAAAAATTAGCGGTGGAAATGTAGTGTCTTCTTGAGGAACCCTTATTCTGTAGAGTTCAAGTTGGGTGGGTGCAGCAAATGGTAATGGGGGAGTAGATTGTTCTCGGCCTCGGAGAGAAAATTCTAGGCGGTTTCCAATTTCTCTAATACTGCTACCTGGACCACCTCGCATGAGTTTACCTCCAAGGATTGGGTTTTCTGTCGTACCAACTGTTGGTGCTTGGTATGTGGTTTGTATTTCTAAAGGAGTATCGGCAAATAGTGGAGTGAATTCAGAAAAGGAAGGTTCTCTTTGTTGGTTTTTAAGGAGGACTTGACCTGCAACAGCAATATCATTTAGATCACTTTCTTCCATCATTGATTTTGCCAAGGCTTCTACCTCTTCTTTACTCCACACACCCAAAGCTCTTCTTGGATTAAAAATAGCAAGGGAAGTGGTGCCACTAGTTACAGGGATAGTTCCTTCTCCTGGAGATTTTGAGGTTAGGGTTTGGTAAGTGGTATAGGCAAGTCCTATTTTGGACAAGACTATGCCTAATGCTGTTGTCTTGAGGACTAAACCTATTAGCTCTCTCTTTTGTGGATCTTCTACATGGTTATCGTTCTCGTGGTCAGGATTACTCATAGAAGGATATTCTAGGATATTTGATGGTGTTTTTCAAACCCAATGTTATGTCATCTTGGAGAGAAAGATAATAGTTTTTAGACTCCTAAAAGGGAATGGAGAAGACCCAGGGATGTACCAAGAACAAAGCCCAGGATAGTAGTATTACCAAGGGGGATAAACCAGAGGAGGATTAAAATAAACAGCCCATATCTTTCTATAGCCTGGTACTGAGCAGCCAATTTTGGTGGAAGGAAGGTCATTAAAATCTTTGATCCATCTAAAGGTGGAAGAGGTAAAAGATTAAAGAGGCCCAAAAGAAGGTTGATCTGGACCACAAAGCTTAAAAGTCCCGGTAAAAGAGGACTGATTGTAGCAGGTAGTAAATGAAAAATTAAAGCTGCTATTACTGCCAGTCCAAAGTTAGCTGCTACTCCGGCTCCCGAGGTAAAAAGCTCTCCTTTTTTAATATCCCTAAAGTTAAAAGGGTTTACCGGAACCGGTTTGGCCCACCCAAAAACAAAACTGGGGGAAACTCCAGCTAAAACTGCAGGTAAAATTAAAATTGCTGGGACTAAAATTGTTCCTACAGGATCAATATGGGGAAGAGGGTTTAAGGTTAGCCTCCCGGCCAGTTCTGCTGTCCTGTCTCCAAACTTTAAGGCCACAAAGCCATGCATCACTTCATGAAGGATTACTGAGAAAAGCAGGATAACTATTCCTAAAGCCAAAATGGTTGGGTCCATCAGAAGATTATATGATATTTACCGGCGGGAACATAGTTCCTGTTAAGGGGCGGTGTCTTTGAGATCTCTTGTCACAGGGCAAACTTTCTATGTTAATATAAGGTAATGCCTGGGCATCTCTACCACCGTATCTTAAAAGCTCTCGGAAAAAGCAGTTCTCAGAATGGTGCTCCAAAGGCTAACAGTGTAGCTGCCATGCTTCAACAACCTCTTCCTGCCTTGCACCGCTTTCCCAGGCTGGCTGATGTTTTAAAAAGTATTACCAATGGCTTATTGGTTTGTGACGGTGGTAAAGTGGTGCTTTTAACTAACCCGGCTTTGGAAACCATTATCGGCCTCTCTTCTAAAGATACTACTATCGAGAGTTTTTTCCAGACTTTTGATTGTACCGAACTGGATTTGGGGAAGAAACTGGACGAAGTTTTAAGCGGCGGAGTTTCTGTTTATATTGATGATCTTTGCCTGGACAGTTCCATTTATGAGATGTTTATTAATCCCGTCAGGTCTGATGCCGGGGAGATTTTGGGAGCAGCTATTGTAGTTCATGACGTTACTCCCAGCAAGGAGGCAGACCGGGTCAAAACGGAGTTTTTGTCTATCGCTGCCCACCAACTGCGCACCCCTTTGGGGAGCATGCGTTGGAATATCGAGATGCTGCTTAACGGTGACATGGGAGAACTTTCTAAGAAGATCAGAGGGACTCTGATGGAGGTTTACCAGGGCACACAACGGATGATTATTTTAGTAAGTAATCTTCTTACTGTTTCCCGGATAGATCAGGGCCGTGTTCCCGAGCAGCCCAGCAAGGTGGATGTGGTAGAGGTGATCAAAGATGTTATCAGAGAGGTGGAGTTTAGCACCGTAGAAAGATCGGAGAGAGTTGAGCTCAAAATTGGCTCATCGAGAATTCCCAAAATTTTCCTCGATAGCCAAAGGCTGAGAGATGTAGTGCAAAACCTTATCTCAAACGCCGTAAAGTATAACCGCTTCGGGGAAAAGGTAGTGGTGAGGGTTGATTTTAAGGATGATTTTGTAAATTTAAGCTTTCACGATAAAGGCATTGGGATTCCTAAAAAAGAGCAAGGAAAGTTGTTTTCTAAATTCTTCCGTGCCTCAAACGCTGCCCATAGCCGCACGGAAGGTAACGGGTTGGGACTGTTTATTGTAAAATCTTATATTGAAGGCTGGGGAGGGAAGGTCTGGTTTGAGAGTGAGGAGGGTAAAGGAACAACCTTTTATATAAGTTTGCCCAAAGTTCCTCACAACGGGGTGCTATCGGAGGGTTTGCTCTCCGAAAAGGTGTAAAAAATGGACACAGGGATTAAAAAAAAGTTTATCTTGGTTGGCGAGGACGAAAATTTTTATGCCAACATCTACAAAGTAAAATTAGCAAAGGAGGGTTTTGAGGTGCAGGTAGTGGGAGACGGGGAAATGCTTTTAAAAGCTGCCCGGGATAAAAAACCGGATCTTATTATTTTAGACCTCATTATGCCTGTCAAAGACGGCTTTGAAACCCTCGCCGAGTTAAAGGCAGATCCTGAGCTTAAAAACGTTAAAGTGGTGGTGTGCTCCAACTTGGGCCAGCAGGAGGATATTAAAAGAGCCAAAGAGATGGGGGCTTTGGAATACCTGACAAAGGCAGGGTTATCCATTCAGGAGATGGTAGATAAAATCAGAGGCTATGTAAAATAATGACCGTTACCGACCAACAACTTGCTAAAATTTTAGGCGAAAGCCGGCTTTTGACTGCCGAACAGTTGCAAAAAGCCTCCAAAAACAGTGAAAGCAGGCATCTTTCCCTCTACGAATCGCTCCTCTCTTTGGACCTTATTTCTGACGAGCAGCTGGGAAAAATGATTGCGGATTTCTTAAAGATTTCCTTTGTGGCTTTATCTAAAGTTTCGATTCCCCAGGAGGTGTTGCAGATTATTCCCGAAGTAGTTGCCAGAAAACAGAAAATTATCGCCTTTGAAAATGACGGAGAAGGGTTAAAAGTAGCCCTGGCTGATCCGGAAAATGTCGAGGTGCAGCAATTTTTATCAAAAAAAACCGGGGAAAAGATTGTTCCTTACTTTGCTACAGAAAACGATCTTAACGAGGCGCTTAGGCTTTACCGCAAGGAGCTGCAAAAGACCTTTGATGAGATGCTCAAAGAGGCGGTGGAGGAGGCCAAAGGCGGTCCGGCTGAGGCCCCGGTTTCCAAAATTATTGATCTTTTAATCGAGTATGCTTATGAAAATAAAGCTTCCGATATCCATATCGAGCCTGAGGAAAAGAGCTCTTTGGTGCGTTTCCGCATTGACGGGGTGCTTCATGACGTCTTGAGTGTCCCTTCCACACTCCATGAGCAGATGGTGACCCGTATTAAAGTTTTGTCCAAGCTTCGTACCGACGAACACTTAAGCGCCCAGGACGGCAAGATGAGGATAAAACTGGAAGAAGAGGAGCTGGATATCAGGATTTCCATCGTCCCTATTGTGGAAGGGGAAAAGGTGGTGATGAGGCTTCTTTCTTCCCACTCCCGCCAGTTTTCCCTGGGCGATTTAGGAATGAACAGCAAGGATTTGGAAAAAGTTACCGCGGGGTTTAACAAACCATACGGTATGGTTTTATCCACCGGGCCTACCGGCAGCGGTAAAACAACCACCATTTATTCCGTTTTAAAAATTTTAAACACCCGGGAGAAAAATATTGCCACCATCGAAGACCCGGTGGAATATGATATTGACGGCATCAATCAGATCCAGGTTAATCCCAAAACCAACCTTACTTTTGCGGACGGGCTGCGGGCCATTTTACGCCAGGATCCGGACATTATCTTTGTGGGAGAGATCCGGGACAAAGAAACTGCCGGCATTGCCGTCAACTCCGCCATGACGGGGCATCTGGTGTTATCAACGCTTCATACCAACGATGCGGCTACCACCTTACCCCGCCTCATTGACATGGATATTGAGCCTTTTTTAGTCGCCTCCACAGTCAATGTCATAATCGGGCAACGGTTGGTGAGGAAGATCTGCGAGAAGTGCCGTGTTTCCAAAACTGTCACGGTGGCGGAAGTTTCCAAACAACTTCCCAAAGAAGCGGTGGAAAAACATTTCCGGGGCAAAAAAGAGGTGCGTCTCTATAGCGGCAAGGGATGTCCGGTCTGCCACTCCACAGGTTATGTGGGAAGGGTGGGGGTCTTTGAAGTCCTGGTAGTCAGCGAGGCTGTCAGGGAGCTCATCAGTGCTAAAGCCGACTCCGAAGTTATTGCTAAAAAAGCCATTACTGAGGGGATGACTACCATGCTTGATGACGGAATAGAGAAAGCTTTAAATGGAATAACCACCATTGAAGAGGTGATGAGGGTTACCAAACAGTGAAGATAAAACTGCCCACCGGTATGAGGCTTTTAGACCGCATCAGCTTTGTAGACAAGCTGATGCTGACCAAGCACCTGGCGGTGATGATTAAATCCGGCATTCCCCTGGCAGAAGCAATTTCCACTTCCGAGGAACAGACTAAAAACACCGCTTTGAAAAAGGTGCTGCAAGGGGTTTTGAAGGAGGTCAACAACGGGCAATCCCTTTCCAAATCTCTGGCCGGTTACCCGCAGGTTTTTGATGCTTTGAGTGTTAATTTGGTGGGGATCGGAGAAAAATCGGGAAAGCTGGAAGAAAATCTGGAATATTTAGCTGTCCAACAGGCCAAAGCTTACGAGTTTAAAAAGAAAGTCCAGGGAGCAATGCTTTACCCTCTCCTGGTGCTGTCTGTCACCGTGGTGATCGGGGGCTCACTTTCCCTCTTTGTTTTGCCCAAGCTGACTGACCTTTTTAAATCTTTGGATGTCCCCTTGCCCTTATCGACAAAAATCCTGCTCTGGTTTTCTGCTCTGATGAGGGATGACGGTTTTTTTATCGCCGGAGCAGTTTTAATTTTGGGAGTTGCCCTCTCCGTACTCCTTCGTCATCCCGCTGTTAAACCATCCTGGCATAAATTTCTTCTCTCCCTGCCTATTTTTGGCCTGTTACTGCAAAATATTGAGCTGGCCTCCATCTGCCGTAACATTGGGCTGATGCTTAAAAGCGGTTTAACTTTACCGGCTTCTTTAGAGGCTCAATACCAGGCGGAAGGAAACTTTGTCTATAAAAAATACCTGGCCCAGATTCAGCAGTCGGTGGACAAAGGTAAATCGGTGGAGGAAACGCTCACTAAAGGCGGTTTCCCTAAGATCCCTCATTTTATGGCTAAGATGGTGGGAGTGGGAGAAAAAACCGGGAAGCTGGAAGAGACTCTTTCTTACTTAGGGGATTTTTTTGAAGAGGAAGTGGATGATACCATGAAAAATTTAGCCAATATTTTAGAACCCCTCCTGCTGATTATCATCGGTCTGGTGGTGGCTTTTGTAGCTTTATCAATTATTTCACCGATTTATGAGCTTACCGGCGGTATTAAAAAATGAGAGATGAAGAAAAATTCTGGTTTTACGCTCATTGAACTTTTGCTTGTGGTGGCAATTGTGCTGACCCTCTCCGTTTTGTCTGCTTCCTTTTATGCCCGGTTTTTGGTGCAGAACGCGGTGGAAAACACCACGGAACAATTAGTGGGGAGTTTTCGCAAAGCCCAGATTTATAGCATGGAGGGAAAGAGGGGCAGTGGGTGGGCGGTCAACTATTCCACTGACACCATTACTCTTTATAAAGGGACGGACTTTTTAGATCGCGACACCTCATTTGATGAAAAGTTCAGCGTTAACCCCAATGTAACGGTGGCAGGACTTTCTAATATCAGCTTTGCCCAGGTCACGGGCTTGCCTACTCCCCAGAGTGCCAGCGTTACCATAAGCGGCAACGGGAACAGTAAAACAGTGACTTTAAATTCACAAGGAGTGGTGAGCAGATGAAGAAATTCAGAATTGATAAAGAAGGGGGATTTACTGTACTGGAGGTGGTCATTGCGGCAGCTCTGTTTGTACTTTTTGCTGTCGCTTCCATCGGGGTGGTGGTCCAAGGCTACAATGCCAACCGGCTGGGGGCAGAATATACTGTGGCCAGCCAATTTGCCTCGGAAGGATTAGAAGCAGTCAAATCCATTAAAAATCAGCAGTTTTCTCTGCTCGATTCTTCTGCCTACACGAGCGGCACTGGTTTAATAAGGAACGGTAGTGAGGTTTGGCAATTTGAAGGAAATAACACTTCAGACATATTGCTTCATAACAGTCAGAATAACTACACCAGGGTAATTAAGATGGAGGATGCTCAAAGGGATGGCAGTGGTAATATTGTTGCCTCTGGTACTCCTGATCCGGATACCAAAAAAATTACTTCCACTGTTTCCTGGAATTTTAACTCTGCCAGACCGGAATCTGTTTCCTTGGCTACTTACTTATCTGATTGGCGAAAAGCCTTAGCTGGGTCATCACCTCCCACGGTCACTACCTCAGCAGCCACTAATGTAACCCCTACTTCTGCTACATTAAACGGTTTAGCAAACCCTAATGGATCTTTATCAACCGGTTGGTTCAGATATGACACTACTGATCCGGGAACTTGTAATGACACCTTTGGTACCAGAGCTCCTCTTTCTGGGGGTACGGATTTAGGTTCTGGTACATCAGATGTGAATTATTCACAAGATATCACCAGTTTATCTGCATCAACGACCTATTACTTCTGTGCCATAGCTTCTAATTCTCAAGGAACCAATTCGGGAAATGTTATGTCCTTTAATACCGGAGCACCTCCAAGTATCGAATACATTGGTAGCGTCAGCTCATCAGGTAACAATACCACCTCATCAAACTTCACATTGCCTGCCGGGTGGAATCCTGGAGATGTCGCTGTCTTTTGGTGGTATACCTATAACAATACCAAAACTATCACTCCGCCGGGTGCCATTACCCAAACGCAACAAACTTCTTCTGCTGGGTTTGGGAGAATTTATATAGCTTACAGAGTCTTACAAGCGGGTGATTCTGCCTTCGCTTGGACTTCTTCTTCATCTTCTAACTCTACCACTATTTGGGGCACATCAGTCTTTAGTGGAGTAAATACTTCTGCTGATCCATTTGAAGCTCAATCAGGTGCTCCCATAACCTTTACTGGTGTCAACCCTGATCCTCCTGCTGTTACTACTTTAAGCAACAATGTCATGGTAGTACCTATCTTTGGAAAAATAGATAACTACACCAGTATTACCCCTCCTGCAAGTTACACCACAGCTGGGTCTAACTCCTCAACAGCTGGTAATGATGCTTCTGCTGGTGCTGCCTACTTTAAAAAAGCTAGTGCTGGAGCAGAAGATCCGGGAGCTTGGACATTAGGTAATGGTGGAGCTTCTGCACCTGCTGGTTATATCTGGACAGGTGCTCTAAAACCTAATTAATATGCAAAAAGGATTCACGCTGATTGAGCTGATTTTGTATGTGGCTATTGTGGCTATTGTTTTAGGTTCACTGATTCCTTTTGCCTGGAATATTATCGGCGGGGAGGTCAAAAGCCAAACCGATCAGGAAGTTTCTTCCCAAGCCAGGATTGTCTCGGAGAAGATCAAAACAGAGATCCGCAATGCCAAGGATTTTGTGAGCATCATCCCTCCTGCCACTTTAAACCTGACCGATATTAACAATAACAGTGTGGTTATAACACTTTCGGCAGGGAAGGTTACTTTAAATCGCGGGGGGGCAGGGGCAACTGCTCTCAACTCTGACAATACTAATGTTCCTGCCTTGACCTTTACCAACTACACCTCGGCTGATTATAAAACTAAGAACATTCAGTTTGTTTTTACCATTGATGATAATTACAGTGGAACGAGGCAGGAATATAATGCCTCTCCTCTCACTGTTGAATCAAGCGCAGAGATAAGGGGTAATTGATGTTTTTACAAAAAGGGTTTATAGCTTTAACGACAGTGCTAGTTGTTTCGGTGGTGGTAGTGGCCATCGCTGCTACATCAAGCCTTCTTTCTATCGGCGAGGCTCAATCAGGTTTGGTTTTACTCAAAGGGGAGGATAATCTGCACCTGGTGGAAGGGTGTATGGAGGATTTGCTGCTCAAAATCCGGGCTGATCAAAACTTTAACCAAACCACCATAACCCTGCCGGAAGGAAGTTGTAATATTACTTATAATTCTCGGGATCCTAGCTGGGATGTCACGGTTAGCTCTGGGGAGCCTGCTTATCAAAGGCAAGTAAGGGTAACTTTTACCAGGCCTCCCACTGGTTTAGCCCTGACCAGTTGGCAGGAAACCGCTCCCGTCCCCGCCCCTACCGCCATACCTACCCCCACTCCCGGTGGTCCAACTCCTACTGATACACCCGTACCTACTCCCACTGACACACCAATCCCCACACCAACTGATACTCCCATACCTACTCCTACTTTTACTCCCACTCCTACCCCGGTTGGTGATACCACTTCTCCTGCTGCTGTAACCGATCTGGCTACAGCCGCAGGTTCCGATCCCCGGACGATGGTCAGTTTAAGCTGGAGTGCTCCCGCAGATAATGTAGGAGTAACCTCTTACGATATCCGTTACAACACCGCGACTATTACTGAAGCTAATTGGGCATCGGCTACCCAGGCCAACGGTGAGCCTACTCCTTCTGCTCCCGGCACACTGCAGTCTTTTACCGTCACCGGTTTAACCTCCAATAAAACTTACTATTTCGCCATTAAATCTTCAGACGCCGTAGCCAACATCAGTGCCATTTCCAATGTGCCCAGCCGCAAAACATCACGGTAACTGGGATCTTGACAGTAAAGCGGAGAACAAGATAGTCTAAATATAGAGATGAGAAAAGCACTGCCCAGGTTTACTCAGCAACGTGGTTTTACCCTCATTGAACTGCTGGTGGCTTTGACTATTGTTACTATTTTGGCTGTCTCTGTTTATGTAGCTTTAAATCCGGCCCAAAGATTAAAGGATTCCAAGGATGCCAGACGTTCTGCCGATGTTGATACTATTCTCTCTGCTATTCATCAATCGATTGTTGATAATAAAGGCACTTCTCCTTCTAATATGCCAGCTGCCGGAACGGAAGTTCAACTGGGGACCGATGTCACCGGTTGTGCCGTTAGCAACTCTAATTGCACCATTGCTGCTGCCGCTTGTGAAGATCTTATGACCGGGTCTCAAAACCTTAGCAAATATTTAGCCAGTATGCCTCTTGATCCGGGTGGTGGTACGGCTGGTAAAACAGGTTATTCCGTTGTTCAGGACAGCAATGGCATTGTCACTATTAAGGCTTGCAGCACTGATGGTTCCACAGTTATCAGTGTTTCCCGCTAAAAACCTCTCGCATTTGTTGGTATAATATTTTTATGTTCTCTTTTGGTGCTGACCCCCAAGTTATCTTTTACCTTCGGGAGAAATCACTGGAAATTTACTACCTCGGTTCTAAAAAAAGCTATTCCAAGTTGGATTTTCCTCCTGAGATGGTCAGTAATTTGGAAGTTTCTGATAAAGAAAAATTCCGGGAGCTTCTCACTGGATGGATCTCGAAGGAGTTGGGCGGGAAAAAGAGGGGGGTGGTGGTTTTATCTGACAAAGTGCTTTTTATCAAGTCTGTTACCACTTTGGATCCTCAGAAACTCGTTTCAGAGACAGAAACATTCTTAGGTGAAGTGCCCTTTGATCCTGGAAAAGTTGCCCATGTTAAGCTTACCCAGGGTCAAAAAACATACCTTGTGGCAGCCAATAAGGAGCTTTGGGAATTAATTGTCTCTGCCTTGGAAAGCCTGGGGTGGAAAATCACCGGGGTTTTACCGCTCTCGGCCTTTGGTATACAAAGCGGGGAAGGTAATTTAGCGGTAGAGGAGGCGGAAAAAATTTCCCAGGAAAGCCGGGAAATTCAGGAGGGAAATTTTCTATTAGATAAGGAATCAGGTGGGGAGGAAGTAAAACAATCTTCAGGTCTGAAGGGATGGGTGGTGGTAACTTTTGTCTTGCTGTTGCTTTTAGGAGGAGGCGGAATTTTTGTCTTCTCTTCTCGAACAATAAATAATCTTTTGCCTGGGAAAGGGAAACCCCAAGCTAGTTTGCCCCAGAATGTTCCCTCTACCGTGCCAGTAGAAAGTTCTTCCCCAGCTGTTTTGACCAAGAAGATAAACAAGGAAGATTTGCAGGTGGAGATTTTAAACGGCAGCGGTATCGCAGGCCAAGCTTTGAAAGTGAAGGACCTGCTGGAAGGAATCGGTTTTCAGAAGGTGGAAGCAGGAAATAGTGAGGAGAAAGTTTCTGCTACTGAAGTGATTTTTTCCTCCCGGGTCTCTTCCCGGATTAAAGATGAGGTTTTAGAAGAACTGGGAAAAATGTTGAATAAGGTTTCTACCTCCAGCGCCCAAATCAAGGATGATCTAGATATTCAAATTATCACCGGTCCATATTCTCAACCCTGACTGCTTGTGGTTGCAACCAGATTCATTTGATGATAAACTTAATCCCGTTATGTTAGTTTGTGCTGTTTGTCATAAGGGAGTAAGAAAGATTGCCTACTCCCGGCATAAGAAGGGTTCCTCCGGAGCTTCGGAGTGGCCGCTTCGTGCTCAAATCCATAAAAGAATCCAGAGACCCAACCTTCACACTTATATGGGGATGAAGTTTTGTACTAAATGTTTAAGAATGGCCAAAGCCAGCAACCTGAAGAAAAAAGCTGTCTCTAAAACTGTCACTGCTGTTACCCCGGCTGCCTAAAACTACAAGACAAAATTAATTTACCAGTATTCCTGTACTTCTTACTGTTTTCTTACCATTCTATTATTTGTTTCTTCAGAGATTGATCTTAAACTAGTATAGTTTTAAGGGAAAAACTATCAGAAACAGTTTTCACACTTACAAGATAGTTTATCCTAGAAGATACTTTTTATATGCCTGTAAGAGTAGAAAATGATTTAGCTGTTGCTTCCCGAGGATCACTAAGTAGGGTTAGCCCTATTATGGGAGAAACCGGGAAACTGGAAGGTGTGGTCATAACTACTAAAAATGGGATTCAATCTGTAGCCTCAGAAGAGTTTGAAGAAAGAAGAACTCCTTACTACCTAGCTGAACGTTACTACATGTTTCCTCCTAAATATACGGAGGTGCTTAAATCGTGGGTCAAGGCGGGAATTATTCAAGCGGGGCGAGAAGCCGGGGAGGTCTTTGCCCTCATCCAAGAACTCTGTGACCCGGTAACAGGTTATCATCAAAGAAGGGTGGAGCAAATCGCTCATGACATAGCGAAGCGTTTGGGATACAAAGATACTGCGTTGAACGAAGTTGCTTTGGCTGGACGACTGCATGATAGTGGTAAAGCAAGTACTCCGAAGGATATTTTAAGAAAACCCGCTCTGCTTACTCCGGAAGAGTTGGAGGATGTCATGTACGAACACCCCAAAGTTGGCAGAATGATTGTCCATGCTTTAGGTTGCAGCGAAGTGGTCAAAGACGCTGTGGAACAGCATCACAAAGATGCCAGGGGTAAAGGCTATCCAAAATCCGTTACAAGAGAGGATCTTACACAGGAGGGGCAAATTGTGCGGGTAGCAGACGAGATAGACCGAGCTGCCAACTTCTGTTATTATCCCAAACCCCTAAAAGGTGTAAGAGCAATGAAAATAGAGTTTGTCCAAGGTGTAATGGAAAGAAGGTATTTTCCAGAGGTTCTTGTGGCAGCTGCTGGGGCTTTGTTGGTTGATCATCGTCGTTGGAAAGATATTCAGAGCCTTCAGCCTCCTCTTCCTCTTCTTAGAGCAGCCAGCGGGCTTTCTTACTATCCTGCTACTAATTTTTAAAGTAGATCTTTCCCTGGTCAGTTAAACTTAAGGCCTAGGTATAAAAGGAAGGTTTTTTTATGGAAAGAGAGTTGGAAAAAATTCCTCAAAAAGAGGGTGGAAAAGAAGTTCCAAGGCCAAAGAGGGACTTAGGACTTGAGGATAAGATAAATGCAGGTATCCCTTATGCTGTTCCTGATGAGAAAAGGGAGGAGTATTTACGAATAACTCATCCTCTGGGGGGAGTAGTTTACCGAGGTCAGGAAAAAATAGGAAGAAAAAGAAGAGGTAGGAAAACTATGCCTAAACAGCCAAAGTCTTAATAGGAAAATCTGGATAACCCCTGAGGAACTCTTCTAGTTTAACCGGCTTTTTACCTTCAATTTGGACCATATTTTGCGGTAAAAGCTTTACTATTTTGTTGTTTTTACCCTGAGCTTTGTCGAAGGGCCACTTAGTCCAGGCAGTAGGCCAGGGGTAATAAGCTCTGATCATCCTGTCCAGTTTTTCTAAAGGAGGGGAATTATTAATGTCAAAAAAGCCATCCTCTTTTTTGATAATAGAACAATAAGTAGCCATAGTATCGTCTTGCACCTGTAGTTTGATTTTGCCAGTCATAAAATCGGGAATTGTTTTTAAAAGAAGAGGTATGGTTTCTTTTGTCATTATTGTGTTCAAAGATTCAAAATTATCACTCTCTGACAATCTAATCTCCTTTGTGGAAACAATAGGCCCATGGTCTAATTTGGCATCCATTTTTATAATGGAAGTCCCTGAGACTTTATCTCCATTTAATAAAGCTTCTTGGATGGGAGAAGCTCCCCGATATTTAGGTAGTAGTGAATAATGGATATTTAGAGCCCCAAACTTAGGTATATCTAAGATATTTTGAGGGATAATTTTCCCATAGGCAGCAACTACAAAAAGATCAGGGTGGATTTTTGTTAGCTGCTCAGCTAAAGTGGGATCAAGTTTCTGGGGAGTTAAAACGTTAGCCTCCCAGGCCTGGCCTTGTGAGGCTAATTTTACTGGAGAAGGGGTTAAAAGCTGTTTCCTGCCTGCTTTTTGGTCTGGAGCGGTTACAACTCCCACTACTTGGAAGTTCTCAGCCAGCTTTTCTAAAACAGGAACTACAAACTGTGGAGTACCAAAGAAGACAATTTTTAATTGTGATTTCATAAAAGGGACACCCCTATTTTGTGCCTAAATCAGCCTTACTTCTTCAAAAATTTCTGAACCTGCCTTATCTCTACCTACTACTTTAAAAACTTTTCCTTTTTGGCCTAAGACATGATCCATAAAAAGTTTTCCATCTAAATGATCTACCTCATGCTGGAAGATCCAAGCCGCAGAACCGAAAAGCCTTTTTTTAACCTTTTCCCCCTGTTTATTGGTATATTCTACCAGGATTGAAATAGGCCTTTGGGCCTCTCCCCAAAAATTGGGAATGGATAAACATCCTTCAAAGAAAACTTTGGTTTTTTTAGAGACAGATAGAACTTTTGGGTTAAAGCAGGTAATAAATTCTCCACCTTTACCAACTTTTCCCACAAAAAACCTTTCGACCCTGCCAACTTGGGTAGAAGCCAAGCCCACCCCTTCCGGGTCCTGAAAGGTTTTTGTCAGTTTGATCATCTCCCGGGCTACTTTTAAAAGTTCAGGAGTAACCTTTTTGACTGGTTTGGTTTGGACTCTCAGTCTAGAATCCGGTGCTTTGACAATATCCATGGGCTAATTTTACCAGCTTAACCTTGAATTTTCATCATTCCATAATTGACAAGGTGAGAAATCGAGTTATAATCCTTAGCTAAGATGTCAGAGATAAACCTTGGAAGATTACCTCGACCGATGGGGTTAGGGGATATAGATCTAATGAGGGAAAAATTTAGTGAGGGGAGAATTTTTCCTCATGATAGTGTTGGGTATTTTACCGATGATGGGATTTTTAATTTAGTACACCAAGAGGGTGGAAGGGATATTTGGGGTGAAGCCAGGTTTAAGGTAGAAAAGTTATGGAGTGCTAACCTTCTGGGTTTAGATGCCATGAATATGCGTTTGGCTAAAACTCTAAGTGGTCTTATTGTTTATCAAGGAAACCATCATAATGTTGTGACTCCAGTAGGGGTAGAGGATCTGAGACTTTATTCTGGAAGCCACTCAGGGAAGACTACAGTTTCTGAGGATGGCTATGTTTTAGAGCCAGGGGTTTTGGGAGAACACTTTATAAATGGAAGCTATCTTACTCATGATGAGGTATTGGCAGAGATTAGAAAAGGGAGAGCTAGCGAAAGATGCTATGATTGTGGTCAATCATTTGAACGCGTAGTTGATCTCTCTTTAGTAGGGCAGTCGGTCCAGTATTTGCACTTAAAAACTCCTTGTGATAGAGAAGATCCTGTTGTGCTTCATAATGGTAAACTTGTAGAACGAGTTAGAGTTTTTCCTTGGATAAGTAGATATATTTTTGAGCACTATTATGATTAGGTTTTTCTTAACCCCTCTTTAACTTCTGCATAAAACCTCTGTATAATTCTAAGAAAAGTAATGACAAATATGATGACAAATATTATGACAAATATATTGACAAAAAGTGTCAGAAAGTATAATATACCAATATATGTTGCTAACTTCTACCAGCCTACGAGATTTAGCTAGACGCCCTAAAGAGATTATTGCTGAGGTCAAAAAAAGTAAAAAGGCCAAAGTGGTGATGAGTAAAAGTGGGCCACAGGCAGTTATTGTCAGTCTTGAAGATTATCAGCAATTAGAACGGGCTAAAGCCAAGCAGGGCTCTTTAGAGATACTTAAACTAGCGTTAAGTAACAAGAGAAATCTTAAGAGTTTGCCAGCTGATTTGCGTCAGAGAGCAAATGAAATATTGTACTCCAAATGAAAGTTGTAGTTGACTCGGATGCCATTTTTGCCCTCTATAATCCAAATGATCCTTTAAACACAAAAGCAGTAACCACCTTTCAGAAACTCATTGAGACTGACTGCCAGTTAATTTATCCTACTTCAGTTATTTTTGAAGTGATCTCGCTCTTCCAAAGAGTTTTACCTACCCCTGAGGTGACCATGACAATTTTAGAGATGATCAAAAATGATCAGTTGTCACTTTTTGTGGTCGATGAGGAAATCTTAAAGGAAGCAGCCAAGTTGTTTGATCCACAAGGAAGTAAGAAAAACACTTTAATTGATTGCTCAGTGGTAGCGGTTGCCAAAAAGATCAAAGCGGATGGAGTTTTTGCTTACGATAAGTTTTTTACTAAACAGGGTCTAAAACAAGTTTGAATTTAACCTAGAATTTTCTACTTAAGGGACTTTAGTTTCTTAAGTTCTTGGAGTCTCCACATAAAAATCTTAGCTCTAGATTTTGCTGAAGTGTAGCCCTTGGTATAACTTAAAGCTTCTTCTAAGATAGCTCTGGGGTATTCTTTAGCTAATTTAATATAAAGAGAGTAATGTTTAATATCTTGTAAAGCTTCTGCTAAATAGATTCCATAAACTTGAAATTCTTTGGATAAATTTTTAGGATGGTCTGGATGATGGGCTTCAGCAATCAGCTGGCCAATAGCTTTCATCTGTTTTTCAGCTCTTTCAAAGCTTCCTGAGCTTCCTTGTAATCAGGCTTTAACTGAAGAGCTTTTTTGAGGAGGATGATGGCTTCTTCTGTTTGGCCTGACTTTTCTAAAATTAAGGCTTTATTGTAAGGAAGTTTGACATCGGTGGGAGCCAAAGCCATAGTTTGATCTAGAACCTGAAGGGTTTTGTTAGTAAAGTTTTTGTCCATGGTGGATAAAAGATAATAAGTTCGGACAGCTGTCCGGTAGTAGGAAACATTTTTTGGGTTTTGAGTTAACACTCTTTCAGTAAGAGTTGCTGCCTGGTCTTTGAGTTGGGAGGAGGTGGTAGCATCCTGTTCTGCCAGGGCTGTCGCAGAAGCTGCAGCTGCATAAGCTAACTCACTCTGGTAATAAGGTTCTCCCGAGTTTAAGGAAACAGCATCAGTTAAAAGGTTATAGGAAACCCCGGCATTTCCTGCTTCCGATTCTCTTTCTCCTCGGGCAAAGATGGTATCAGCCCTGTAGTATTGCAGGATTGTCCAGCCCAGCCAAAGGGAAAAGAGGATGATAAAAGTTTTAGTTATTTTGGAATAAAGCAGGTTTTTCATGGCAGGTGAAAGGTGGAAATTCAAAGAGAGAGGTTTGGTAGACTCTGAAGTGATAAATGCTATAGCTGGGAAAAGATAAAAGAAAACAGCAATAATGACTACCGAGAAACCAAAGAAATCCTGAACATGGTAGGAAAGGTAGGAAGCAAGCATTGCGCTGGTAAGTATGGGGTATTGGATGAATAGTGCATATTTGCCTTCTCCCGCTTTCACCTTCAGTTCTGAGCTCATTATCTGTTTCCAGCTCCATACTAGGAAAGTGATAATCACTGCCAGATAGCTTAAGAATCCCACTGCTCCGGTGGTGGCTAAATAATTAAGAAACTCGTTGTGGGCTTTGTTATATAAAAAGTCCCACTCAGAAACTAAGTTGTGTTCTGTAGGCCTAAAGTTATAGTAAGTGTAAGCAAAGGTCTCTACTCCTGAACCAAAGATGGGATAGTGTTTAAAGATCTCCAAAGCTCCCTTCCAAACAATAAGTCTGATCTGCCCTGACTCCGATCCTCCGGATTCCAGCTGGGTACCACTCACAACCTGGGTTACAGTGGGTTTGGATGATTGTAAGAAGAGCTGGAAACGGGTGAGGCTTGATCCAAAAAGCAGGTTAGTTAGTAAAAATCCTCCTAAAATTATAGCTAGCGGTTTAATCCAGAACTGGTTTCTAATTTGTATAGTTTGTAAGTTAAGGGACTTAAAAGTACTTAAAGCCATGGCAGAGAGAAAGACAGCCAGACCTGCCATGACTCCTAAAGTAGCTCCTCGGGAATAGGTAAAAGTAAAGGCCAAATAGTAGATAGTGGATAGTGAATAGTAGATGGTACGGGTAAGAGTGTTTTTGGCTGTTAAGGCAAAGTAGAGTGCAGGGAAGATGAGCATGCCAAGGTAAGCTGCCAGCCAGTTGGGCTGGCCGAGAGTTGCAAAAACTCTGGCCTGGACATTTTGTACCCAACAGGAAGCAGAAAATTGTCCAGTTAAGAAAACACACGAAGGGGAGATTCCGAAATGCTCAGGGATGGCATAAAGGGAAACTACCAGCCCTCCCAATAAAGCTGCCTTTAAAAACTTCATGACTTCTTCTTTGCCAAAGTTAGAAACCAAGGCGTAGTACAAAACAGTGTAGGAGATGATAGATAGAAGTCCTCCGTTAGAACGGGAGTAATAACCCCAGAGGGAAGTGTGAGTATCAACGGAAAAGATGGTGGATAAAATATTGGCTAGCAGGAAAAACAGTAAGGGAATATCCAAAGGAGTTCTTTTAAAAATTAAAGACTGGGACTTTAACATCTTTAAAATCCAGGAGGTGAAGATAATAAGGGTGAGAAAATAAACCAACATCATCTTGTTATATTCAAAAAGTTCAAAGTTCCAGGGAGTCCAGAATAAGGGAGTCAGAAAGAATAAAAGGTAGAAAGAGATGGATAAAAGTTTATTAATCATCTGGCTGACATTATCCTACCAGAACCATTGTTCTTGGGCAACCCACTATGGTACACTCCAGGTGATGTTTGATTCCTTCTTTAGGTTATTCTCTCATGATATTGGTATTGATTTGGGGACAGTTAATACCCTGGTGCTGGTCAGGGGGAAGGGGATTGTTATTAGGGAACCCTCGGTGGTAGCTATCCATAGAAAAAGCAAGCAGGTTTTAGCTATCGGTACGGAAGCTAAAAGAATGTTGGGTAGAACTCCTATGGCTATCGAGGCTGTCAGGCCTCTTCGGGACGGAGTGATCTCTGACTTTGATACCACGGAAGCGATGCTTCGGCACTTTATCCAAAAAGTCCATCAAAATCCCGGTCCGGGTTTTAAACTTCCCAAGATCCCCCGGCCCAGAGTGGTGATAGGTATCCCTTCCGGGGTTACGGAGGTGGAAAGAAGAGCAGTTCAGGATGCTGCTTTGTCCGCCGGAGCAAGGGAGGCTTACCTTATTGAAGAACCGATGGCAGCAGCTATCGGAGCCGGGCTGCCCATTGAAGAACCGGAGGGAACAATGATTGTGGATATCGGAGGAGGTACAACGGAGATAGCTGTTATCTCTATGGGTGGGGCAGTGATCATCAGGTCACTCCGAGTGGCAGGAGACGAACTGGATGAGGACATTGTTAACTACATGAAGATGAGGTATGGGCTGCTTATTGGGGAGAAGACAGCAGAAAATATCAAAATTGAGCTGGGATCAGCTATACCTCTGAAGCAGGAGAAGGAAGCTGTAGCAAGGGGTAGGGATTTGGCTACCGGCCTCCCAAAATCCATCAAGGTTTCCTCGGAAGAGATCAGGGAAGCTCTATCCTCTACTATTAATCAAATCATTGGGACTATTGGTGAAGTTTTAGAGGAAACACCTCCAGAACTTCTATCAGACGTTTTGGAAAGGGGGGTTGTTATCACCGGAGGTGGGTCTTTGGTCAGAGGTTTGGATAAAAAGATAGCTGAAGAAACAAAGATACCGGTTTGGGTAGCTGATGATCCTCTAACTACGGTAGTCAGAGGTTGTGGCAGAGTTTTAGAAGATTTAGATCTTTTATCCAAGGTTAAGGTCACAGGAGGATTAAGATAACTTAGCTAAGGGGCAGGCCAACATGCCTTTTAATTTGACGGATAGTTTTTCTATTTTCGTCTAATTTCTCGTTAATACCCACTAGCTGATCCTTGATTGATCCAGCCTTACTTTGGAGATCTATAACATCAACTCTTACGGCGTCAACGTCTTCT
>JAUSJM010000005.1 GCA_030647265.1 bacterium | reverse complement strand
TGGTGGTTGGGGTAGGACAATCTGAGGTACAAGTAGAGTAACTCTCACCCCCTAAGCATTGTCCATCGCCGCAGTAAAATAGGGCATAGTCATTGGTCACAGGTGGAGGACAAGCTGGCCAACTACCATAGCCACAGTCCTTTCCCAACCCTTGCGTTTTTATATAAGATGGCCCGATTTGAGTATTTCCTAATGATCCAATTGAGCAGCCAGAGGTATTGAGCTGAAATCCAGCAGTTATACTATTATAGGCTTCTTTATGATTTATGGTAGTAACTACCTGGAAATTCTTACCAGAACTACCGCTCCAATTGTTAGTATATTGAAGGTTATAATGGTCTTTACAAGTTAAGTCCGTGTCATTAACAGCAATAGCTCGGGAAGTACCTGCAGAAGAAGTCGTCAAATATCCTCCCGGTGGCGCAAATCTGTCATATACCCAAGCCAGGTGAGTAATAGTGACCTTACAACTACCAACAGTATAAGTATCAGTAAAAGGAGCTGATTGATAGCAAGCGCCTCCACTTGGAGGAGGGGTGGGCGTATTAGCTGGTGGAGGAGGAGGATTACCACAATAGGGTTGATCACAACAACAACCACTAGAGGCTTTAGGACCAGAACATCCACTAACCGATCCCTGGTTCCCATAAGAACAAGTTCCCCCATCTGGACCAGAAGTACAATACTCATTACAAGTTCCTGTACCACCGCTAGAACAATAGCCATTCCAAGAATAAGTACCGCCACCCTTACAAGAAGCATTACCATTTGCATCACAGGCCCAACCACACTCTATTGCCCACACGTCGCCAACACTGAAAATAAGCCACCCAAAGAGAGTGATAAGGATAGGGATTATTATTTTAGAAACCTGCATATTAAATAGAATCAACCGACTTTACCTCCAGTTTAGGGACTTTAGGAGAAATTTGTCAACCATCATGGATCCCCACGTCCTTTTGCTAACGCTCAGTGACATAGAAGATTCCCAGAAACTGTCAATTGCCAGGAGAGAGTAATATTGTGCGACAACGAAATAATACTTCTGATACTGTTCATCAGTCTGACTGACTAAGATCTTCAAAACAAAAATTGAACAAAATGTAGCCAGGAAGAAAAATTCACAAAAAAGATATTTTAAAAGAGATGCATAGATAAAAGTCTTGTTACGAATCGCTTCATTCTCAAAATTAATTCCAAAGCGGTCCCAAACCACAATCCAGCCCTTCCAAGAACCTCTGAGGCTATTTAGCCACGAGGCTTCAGAGGTGCCCTAAATCGCCCGGAAGAAAGGGGAGACATAGGGTAAGTCATCTGGAGTTTAGATTGTCAGGACAATCTAAACGGCTTATAAGGTAAAAGTAATAATTAAGGAAAAGTTCACATTAAAAACCGGTGGGAAATAATAGAAACTAAGTACAAACAAAAAGAATTCTAAGTTTTTAATTTTAAATTATAAATTGTCCGCCAAATGGCGAACTGGGTCTCCCCTCCGGCTCCTGCCTTCATGACGTCGCATAAGATACATTGTACGACTACAGTTGAGTAGGGCTCCCTGATATGGAGAACTGGGAGAGAAATAGATAAAGCGAAAGGAAATGATAAGCCTCTTACTCTCTTCCGAAAGGAATCTTGATCCTTTCTCCCAAAGCACTCTCCTCCCCGGGAGACTCTCTCAGTTTTCACGCGTGAAAACTGATTCTTAGCAGTCGCTTACTTACTTTGAGAGAAAAGAGACTATACCCCATAGTTTTTATTACAACTTATCCACAATGAATTTCTTGACTATATCAAACCATATCACCTATACCCTATAATTATTCTATAATTACACCTATTTTTATGTAAGAAGTTTGAATTTTAAATTGATTTAGCCTGTCCAAGAAGTTGTAAAGGCAGCAATGAGAAAAATGGCTGCTCCCCAGCCTAAGTATTCCCAGACCACTCCTCTACTCAACCTTTCCCGGTGGTGATGTGTCCCTACCCCTAACACCACATAAAGCCCTGTTGAAAGAACTAAAGAGATCATTGCTTTAGAAATAGGCCAAAAAGACAATACCAGCCCCAACTCCCCCAAAATCAAAGCCAGAACCAGGGAGTAAACTACTACCAGACTACTTAAATCCTCCATCTCGATAGACCAAATCACCTGTAAAACCAAAGGCAAGGCCAGCAGAAAAACCGCTACTCCGTTCCAGATAAACAGCAGGTTAAAAGAATAGACTACGTTAAACAGAAGATAGGCTGTCAAAAGAGTGAGGATAAAGACGGTTGTTGAAGCTACTCTATGCAAAGGAATAGTTCTGATGGAAGCCACACTAAAAACGTTTTGGGAAAGAAGTAAAGTATAAAAGGCCAGGCCGAAGATAAAAGCTACCGGGATTCTGGTCCACCACCCGATGGGCAGTAGAAAATAGAAACTGGCTACTGCCAGGGAAAAAAGAGTAGGTAAAATCATTAAAATAACCGCTTTTAATTTATTTATCCCCTCCCACAAAGCCCACAAAGATAAAAGATAAGCTGCAATAGAAAGTCCTATAATAAATCTGTAGGTAAGATACAGCGGTACAAGCTGAGTTGATAAAAGACCCAGGGACAAGATTACCGAGGCAGTGATAATTTTTTCTCTTTTATTTAAACCTAAGTTCATAAATCACTTGGCGGCCATTTTTAAAACATAACAAATAGCAATAGCAATGGCATCGACAGCATCATCAGAGAATTTCTTTTGGCTCCTCTTTAAGCCTACCATAGGTCTTAACAACTCTCTAGCTTTTTTACCATCTTGCCCTAAAAACTTTCGCACTCCCTCATGAACCTCTTTTTTATCAGCTCTCCCCGCTCCCGCCACCATTAATTTTACCTGCAGCCCGGTGTACTCATGAATGGGAATCTGCCTCATGCCGGCAGAGAGCATAATCACTCCCCTTGCCTGTCCTACAGTAATGGCTGTTTTAGTATTGGCTCCGAAAAATAACATCTCAATAGAGATTAAATCCGGTTTAAATTTCTCCACAATATCCTCTATTTGGTGATGTAAAATCACCAAACGCTCTGTCATAGGCAATTCTTTGGGGGTAGAAACAAAGCCATAATCAATAAGCTCAATACCATAATCAAAACTCCTGCCCAAAATATCATCAGGAACCCTGATTAAGCCATAGCCAGTAGTAGCAGTCCCCGGATCTATTCCAAGTATAATCATTGAATTAACTCTTCTGAAACGTCAAAGTTAGCATAAACTTTTTGGATGTCATCTAAATCTTCTAATTTTTCTGCAAAATTCATGACTTTTTCTGCTGTTTCTTTATCTTTAACTTCTACTAAAATGTTTGGCCTATAAACTAAGCCTGACTCCTCTACTTCAAATCCAACTTGAGTAATTTTATTACCCATAGTATTTAATTCTGAGCTTTCTGTATATTCTAAATACTTTTGCACTCCATCCTCCTGATAATCTTCTACATCCTCCGCTCCCAGATCTATCAACTCCAGCATCTCCTCTTCCCCGCTTCCCCCTTTACCCTTGACCCTTATTTCTCCTTTCTTCTCAAACATATAGGCTGTACTTCCAGGTCCTCCTAAAGACCCTCCAGACCTCTCAAAAAGGTTTTTAACTTCCTGGTTAGTTCTTAGCCTGTTATCTGTTACTCCCTCTACAAAAAAGGCCACCTTGCCCGGTCCAAAACCTTCATAGGTGACCTCTTCCAACATCTGCCCGGGAAGTTTTCCTAACCCTCGATCAATAGCCCTCTGGACATTATCCTTGGGCATGTTCACTTTTCTGGCATCCTCTAAAACAGTCCTCAGTCTGGGATTAGAATTGGGATCACCAGAACCACCCAACCTGGCAGCAATGCTGATAGCATTAGCCAGCTTGGTAAAAGTCTGGCCTCTTTTAATATCAGCCACCCCTTTTTGTCTCTTAATAGTAGACCACTTCGAATGTCCTGACATAGCCTAATGATGATACAGTTTAGGAACAACTTTTTCAATAACAACAAATATCTAACCTCGGGGGTTAGATAAAGTATAGCTTTGGCTGTTTTTTAATATATTGCAAAAGTATTAAGCTTTCTATATACTCTTCCCTTGATGAGTGATGCCCCCTCTAGTTTATCCCAGCAAGCTATCTCTGCTGCCTTATCCTCTAATTGGGAAGAAGCCTTAAGGTTGAACCAAGAGATTTTAAACATTGATCCTAAAAATGTTGATGCTTTGAACCGGCTGGCCCGGGCTTACTTTGAACTGGGAGATCTTTCTCTTTCCAAAAAAAACTTTGAAGTTGCCTTAGAAACCGATCCCTATAACCAGATAGCTGCCAAGTTCCTCAAAAAAATTGAGACCTTCTCTAAAAAAGGCGCCAAGCTGCAAAATCATATTGACCGTACTCCCATCAGCACCGACTTTTTTATTGAAGAAGCCGGCAAAACTAAGGTTATCGCTCTGCTCAAGGTTGCCGAACCCCAAAAATTGTCCCTCATTTGCGCCGGAACGTTGGTCAGTCTGGTAATTAAAAACCGAGGTATCACCGTCACCGATCAAAACCGGGAATATTTGGGAGTTTTACCTGATGATTTGTCCCACCAGCTCATCAGGCTGATCAATGGAGGTAATAAATACACCGCCTTAATAAAAAATATTAAAACAAACAGCCTTTCCATAATTATCAGGGAAACTTACCGTTGTCCCCGTTTTAAAAACCAGCCTTCTTTCCTGGATGCCGCTAGTGCCAACCTGGCCTACTCTTCGGACCACATTATTATACCCGGGGAGAGTGATAGTGAACCAACTTATGAATCAGACGAGGAAGAAGACGTCTCTTAGACTATTTTTAGCCCCAGTAAAAACCTGACCTCTTCGATTGTAACTTTGAGCGGCACACCCTCTTTCTGTAAAGAAGCTATCTTCCCCTGAGGAAAGGAACGCTCCATATAGAGTTGTACCAACTGTTGGCTGGTGTAGGATTGAGGCAAGGCGGTAAGGTTAGCCTGGCTGCCTATTTTGGCAAGCTCCGTCTCTGAAATCCCCTCATCTCCACCGGTTTGGAAAACTACCCTCACGTTGGCCCGATAACTGGTCTCCTTCCCCTCCTCAACTTTAGCAGGACGGACTATCACCTGCCACCAAAACTCCTGCCTTTCTGCCAGCTGAAGGCTAGCCCCGAACAACTCTCCTTTAGCATCTAACTTCTGGGCTGAATTTTTCAAACCCACCTCCCAGGCTTTCACATCATCTCCCACTTTCTTACTATAATCCTCAAGCTCCAACAATCCCCAAGACTTACGGTAGTCTTTAAGAATATTGGACGGACCGTAAATCACCAAGGCTTGACGGGGACCCTTAAAGAGTTTTTCCCAGGAAAGGATAAAGTTTTTGGAGGCCACCTTTTGATAAAGCTCCTCTAGAGCCTGGGAAGTTAAAACCTCAGGGTGATGAATTAAATAAAGGGAATAGATGGTCTTGGAAGTCTCTGGACGCTCGGCAAAGTCTTTCATTGACTTCAAGGCCAAAATAAAGGAGGCAGCTATAACCAGCAAAAACAAGGCTATCCAGATTAGCATAATCTACCTGGTATTATACCTTAAGAAGTAGTCCTCTCCCAAGATAATATTAATATCTGCCCGGGAAAGGTCCAGGTTGGAACCTGAAACAGGGCACTTTTCCTTCTTCTCACAGTGAGGGGCCAGGATTTTAGACAAAAGATCGATCGTATAGGAAGGCTTACCCTTCACCACCGTCACTTCCAGATGGTCAGGAGAACTGGCTGTAAAAACCACCCTGCCTCCCATGTTGGTTATCTCCCGCGCCACCTTCTCTGCCAACCCCTGATAAGTTGTAGTGTTAAAAATACCGACGGTTAAACTTTCATCTTTTAATTTGCTGTCCTCTATTTTGCTTTGGATGAGTTGATCCAAAAGTACCTGGTTTAAGGTCAGGGAACGGCTGCCGTCAGGCAAGGTGCTTTCTTTAACAGCCTTACTCTCTGCCAAGTCCACTACCTCTACCTTGTCTGAGCGGACTTCCCGAAGATGAGAAAAGAGATTCCATAATTCCCTCGGACTAAGATCCGTTTTGCTGTTCCTCAAAATCCCCAAGCCCCACAAAGGCTCATCCTTGACCTTTTTTAGAACCTCATCAAAACTTAAATCAACATTTTGAGGCAGCAACAGGTATCCCTGAACAGGCAAGCTAAAATTCTGGCTCACCGTCTCCGAAAGTAGCTCTGCTCCCCGGGGCCGGCTCTCTGCTTGCCCCAAACCATAAATGCTTCTCACCGGCCAATTTCCGAAACCGAATGGCAGATGCATTTGTATCTCCTCGGGGATAATCAATACCACCGTTGATTTGCCTTTGGGGTTAAAGGATAAAAGGGAAACTTCTCTGGCCTTAACCAGTAAATTTAAAGTTTCCCCATCTTCCCAGGAAATCCTCGGACTCCGGAGCGGAGCATCAGGGGCATAAGGCTGACCAAAGCTGCTGATTAGTCCCAACATTTTCCCGGTTAAAATCAGTAGCAGAAGAAGGCCTAAAACCACTATCCCCAAAAAAACCTGATTTCCCCGGGGTGATTTATGTCTGACTTTTCTTACTTTTCTCACTTCTCTTTATTTCCCTTACCAATCACTTGGGGCGGGGTAAAAACCGGAGCGTAACTGAAGTTACCTTTTTCACTCCCCTTCTTTTTTTTCTTTTTTTCTCCTTTGAAAAAACCACTGCTTCCCATTTAATTTCACCTCCTTCGGTCCGCCGAAGCTTTAGCGTAGGCGACCTAATTTAAAAAATATATCAGAATAGCCACTATCAGTAAAGCCAGACCGGAATATAAAATCAAGCTTGAGGAAAGCTGAATGAGACCTAAACCAGCCAAAGTGAGCAGTAACCCAGCTATCCCAACTAATCCCACCTGTAGTAATTTCTTCAGCTTCCCCATATATCCAGTTTAGGCAAAATTTAAGGTTAAATCAAGAGACTGACTATTCAAAAGCCAGGTGGTTTTTGGAGAGCTTGTTTAGCTCTATCTCCGACCTGTCTTTGAAAAAACTCATATTGGGCCAGTGATTTTTCAAGGCCTGGACTACAAAATCCCCCGATACAACCTCCGGTAAGATGACATAATCTGCTCCCACCTCATACAAACTCTCCGCATCGGAGGAAGTGGCAGCCCGGCAGATGACCACTGTTTTGGCCCTTCTTCTTTTGATCTCCGAGAGCAGCAAGAGGTTATCATCAACATCCTGGGCAGTGGAGATAACCAGCTTGGCCCTTTCCAGATTGATAAACTCCAAAATCTCCGGATCTCCCAAATCTCCAAATAAAACATGTACCTTTTGACTTATCAGTTCCTGAACCACTCCCGGATTAAAGTCTAAAACTAAAAAAGGAATTCTCTCCCTTTTTAAAAACTTCATGATTTCCCCTCCCATGCGGTGAGCTCCAACTAAGATAACGTGATCTTCCATCACGAAGTCTTCCTTCATCTTCTCTTCCTGATGGACAAAACGTCCATGCTCAAAGAAACTGATAACCGGCAGTAACTTTTTATAAATAGTTTTAGAGTAAGTAATCATGATAGAAGAAGCAATGATCGAGATCACTCCCGTTAAAGCCATAGCGGTTAAAGCTGCCTGAGAAACCACCCCCAAACTTAAACCTACCACCATCACGATCAGGGAAAACTCCGATACCTGAGAAAGGCCTATGGCAGTGTGGAAAATAGTATGCTTTCTAAAACCGAACAAACCTAAAATCAATAAAAAGATCAGGGGTTTTATAAGTAAGGCATAGGCGGTAAAGATGAAGATCAGCGGTAAAACTGACCCGAGCTGTTCAAAAACAACCTGTGAACCCAAGTAGACAAAAAAGAGGGTCACAAAAAAATCCCGGAGTGGTTTTACTTTCCCCTGAATCTCATAGTGGAAAGAGGAGTTAGCCAAAGCAACGCCTGCTAAAAAGGCTCCAATGACGACGGAAAATCCTAATAGTAGTGAAACTGCCACAAAGACAAAGCACCAGGCTACGGCAGAGAGAAAAAGAAGTTCGGCCGATTTAGCCACGGCCGTAAAAACCGTTTCTAAAACATATTTGGCCAGGACGAAAGCTAAAACCATCAGCAGCACTCCCTTAAAGATCATTACTGCGGCAGGAAAGTTGCTTTGAAGCCCGCTGTTCATAAAAGAACTGCCTACCGTCATGACCATCAGCAAAATTACCGCTACTAAATCTTCCAGCAGTAAGATACCCACACCCAACTTTCCGTAAAGCGAGTTTAATTCTTTTTTCTCCAGAAGCAGCTTAACAACGACAATGGTGGATGAGAAGGCTAATCCTGCTCCCAGGTAAAAACTCTCCCCTGGTGAAAACCCTAAAGCCTGAGCAATCAGAAAGCCTGCCAGGGTAGAGAAAACTATCTGCCCTAAGCTGGCAGCGAGTATCGGTTTCCCCAAATTCCTGATCTCTTTTATATCCAGCTCCATGCCTATAAAGAAAAGTACTAAAGCTATACCGATTTCCGGCAGATAAGTTAGAGCCTGGGAATGAATAATATCAAAAACCTGAAACAGGGAAAATATTAACCCTGCTACAAGATAGGCCACCAGAAGGGGCAGACGCAGTGTTTTGATAACAAAACCCAGGACCGCAGACAGTCCCAAAACCACCGCCAGTTGTAAAAATAAAGAATTTGTCCCTTCCATAATATTATCCGGACTTTTCTAAATACCCCAATGCTTTCTCCAAATCTTCCGGCAGATTGCTTTCCAGTTTTATCCTCTCGCCCGTTACCGGATGGGTAAACTCCAACCTGGCAGCATGTAAAAACTGCCGGGGACAAAAGCGGTGATCCAGCCTGGTTGTTTTTCTCCCCCCATACTTTTGATCCCCCACTAAAGGATGCCCCAGGTACTTTAAATGTACCCTAATTTGGTGGGTCCGTCCAGTAAGGGGATGGCATTTCAAAAGGGTAAACTTTCCAAACCCTGATTTTTCCAGCTTTTTCATTTGAATCTTATTAAAACCCTCAAAAAGAGTTAAGAGTTTAGAATTCAGAATTAAGAATTTCTGTACAGGCTGATACTCAGTTACTGCCTCCCTGCCTTCGATCCTTGATCCATCAACCACTACAAATTTTTCCCTGTCTCCGGGATTTCTGGCGATGGAAGCCTCTATCCTGCCTCCCTTCTCCACCCAACCGTGGACCAAAGCCAGATACTCCTTTAGGACTCCCCTTTCTTTAAACTGAGACTGCAGGTTTTCTAAAACATCCTGTTTTTTTGCTACCACTAAAAGACCCGAGGTATCTTTATCCAGGCGGTGCACAATCCCCGCCCGCTCCAGGGTTGAACCTTGCGAGGCTAAAATATCTTCCAGAGAAGGTTCTTTTTTAGTTTCAGAGGAGGTGACAACAAGTCCCGGAGGCTTGTCTAAAACCAGGAGGTACTCGTCATTGAAAACCACCGCAGGGGTCATTTAACTTTAGGCTGAGGCTTCTTCAGAAAGCTTTGAATCTCTGACAAAACATCATCAGGGTTCATAGCAGATTTAATAAGGTAACCGTTGGCTCCCAAGTCAAAGGCCTGGTTGATGACAGCATCATGCCCCAAATTGGTCAAGGCTACAATCGGCCCGTTAGGCACGGCAGGAGGAGTCACTTTTAAATCCCTCAAAATCTGCAGTCCATCCTTTTTGGGTAACATGATATCCAGCAAAATCAAATTCCAGCCTCCCTGGACCATCTTTTGAAGGGCTACTTCCCCATCAGCTGCCACATCCACCGTAAAACCCTCTCCTGCCAGAAGTTCATGATAAAAGTCCCTTAAAAACTGGTCATCTTCCACCACTAAAATTCTGATACCGATATTAGCAGGATTGGGAGAATTAGGAGCAGTAGGAGTAGTATTACTAGGATCCATACTTATTAATATATACCATAGTCAGTTCTCTGTTGCTAGTCAGCAAATTCCCCTCTTCCTAAATTGCTACTGGTTCTAAAATTTTAGCCTCACCATAGCTTTGTAGAACTTAAGCATGACTTTTCGCTAATGTAAAACGAAAGATATAAAAGTTGCTTAGAGCTTAAATTGTACCTGTAAAGAAGCATTGAGGGCTTGGGCGAGTCGCTTTAAGAAAGAGAGAGAGGGTACTGTTTTTGCATTCTCAACACGAGAAATAACTGATTGTTTCGTATTCATTACTCTTGCCAGATCTTCTTGAGTTAAGCCTTTTTTGACTCGTGCCTCAATAAGAGCATGAGCTACTTGATATTCAAGCTCAGTCTCTTTTAAGGCCTCTTTGAAGCCTGGTTGTTTTTCTAATTCTTTCTTAAAGTCGTCCCAGTCTACTAAATCATATTTTTTCATAAGTTATCTCCTTACACAAAAAATATTATCACAATTTTGCTATAATTGCAAGGCATCAATTTATCTTCGCAACCGAAACTCTGTAAGTCTATCTTTGGCTATTCTTATTTCCTTGGGTGGTGTTTTATCTTTTTTCTTTGTAAATCCATGAAGAAGCAAGAACGTTTCACCTTGTGGAGTTTTATATAACAGTATTTTCCATTGCTCTTCCATCATCCCATTATAAACTGCTGACTTAAGTTTAGTCCTCTTTTAAAAAAGGGTTCTTGCTGTCAAATTTTAACTCTGGAACTTGATTATTTATTACATCCTCCGAGATGTTGTATTTTAGAGCATATAACTTGTCTACAGCGCAAAATAGTGCTTTGCTAAAATCCAACTCCATTTTACTTGCTACTTCTTCCACTGATTCTTTGGACTTTCCTTCTATCTCTACATAAGGCTCCAAGAAAGGCCATTCATCAATGGTAATCTCCACACCTCCCAGTTGCCAAAGCTCTCGTTTGCTCTCCTGGTAAGCCCTCTTCTTACACCCGATTAAACCAAGAAGTTGCTCTGCTTTTTCAAAATCATCTATTTTTAAACAAACTTCTCTTTGGTTCTCGATTTGATTTCCATCTACAACCTTAAGCGTAAGGGTAACTTTATCTCCTTCGTCACGAACCCTAAGCCAACCTCCTTTAATCTCATGACCTTTAGGTAAACTTAAAACAACCCTTCTTTGTAGATATTCGCTTCTAATAAGTTTTGCACCAATAGAGGTTAAAACTTTCCTTATTGCATCTTTATTTATATTGGTAAATGTGGCTTCAAATTCAATATCCATCTTAGAGATTATACTTTCTCCAAGCTTTCTTTATGCCTTCACTCTCAAAAGAAATAGGTTTTGCTCGGGGTAAGATTCCAAAGGCAGTTTCTTTAAAACTTGTTGCAGATTTAGGTTTAGTTGATTTAGCCACGCTAATTTAGACAGATAATTATCTAAAAAGAGCTTGAGCTTGCTTTTTAGTGATTTTTTCTCCCTCAAGCCTCATGGTACGATAAACAACTTCAGGTAAGAATTGTTTTATATCTGGTTTTTTACCCACAGAAAGATAACGCTTTCGATAACGCTTAAACGCTTTGACTAACCCCTTTTCTTTACAAGCTAATTGATTGACAGTCATTGCTGTATTATACCATCTTTCTATAGAGCTACCTGTTCAGCTGTTTCTTGGTTTCATTAACAATTATTTTGTGAAGTCCAGCTCGAAAATCTTTGAATTTTTCAGAATCGCTTTTTGAGTTATAAAAGAAAACGTTGTTAGCTAAAAAGGTTATCACTAACCTATTACCGGGATCAACCCAAAGAGACGTTCCAGTAAACCCGTTGTGGCCATATGAAGTTTCGGATAAAGCCCCACTGACATCATCACCACCTGGTGAGTACAACTGCCAACCCAATCCCCTTCTGAGGTTATTATAACAAGCTTGTACTCTTATCATCTCGGACAATGTCTGTTCTCTTAAAATAGTTCCTCTAAAAAACATCTCACCTAACTTAGACACTGCTTCGACTGTACCAAATAATCCAGCATGTCCAGCAATTCCACCATCCAAAGCTATCGCCTTACCATCATGGACAACTCCTGGCCTAAGAATCCCTCTATTCTCTCGAGTGTATGCTGTAACCGCTATCCGTTTTGAATCCCCAATTCCTGGTTTATAGTAAACATCTTTCCAGTTTAAAGGATCTAACAAAGCATCATTAAGTACCTGATCCAATCGCTTGCCAGTCATAACTTCCATCGCATGGCCTAAAATAATGTAACCTATGTCACTGTAGACAACCATGGTGCCAGGCTGATAGACTAACTTCTCCGAAATCATTTTATTTATTACATAATCTTTACCCTTGTCCCATTCATGATTGGCATAAAGATCAACTGTTGGAGGTAATCCACTTGAATGGGAAAGCAAATGCCGAAAAGTAACTTCATTTTTCGTGTCTCCACAGAAAGATGGAATCATTTTCACGAGTGGGTCATCTAAATCAACAGCAGAACTTTCCACTAGTTTCATAAAAGCTGTGGCAATAAATATCTTGGTCAACGAAGCTAGATCAAAAAGTGAATTAATTTGTGTTTTGTTTTCAGAAATCCTTGGATCTAAGAGACCAAAAGCTTTTTTCAGTACTACATCTTCACCATGAAGGATGGATATGCAGGCAGCAGTATACAAACTCTGTTCTAAACCTCCTTTTATATACTGTTCAATCTTACTCATCTATTAATAGCTTTCAAAAGTTGTTACTCTAGCGGCTGTACAACTAATAAATTATTATCCACTAAGGAAACATCCCCATTGTTCACAAGAGAATTCAAAACAATCATTACCTTTTCTTTTCCGAAAAAATGTTCTAAGTAGGATTGCGCTTTTCTTAGAGGTAATGAACCGTTATTTAGTCTTAACAAGACTATTATTCCTTCCATCACTACTTTACCTGTGAAATCAAACAAACTCTCATTAGATATACCCTTAAAAACTACATTCATTATTAGAGATTTCACTTTGTCGTCATAGGAAGCGTCTAGTTCTACTGGTACTTTACTTGTGCTATTACTACACATAAAAAACCTAGTACAATCCTTAAGGTAACCCAAGTAGAGCTGGCGGAATTCCCTCATAGACAAATCTAACGCAGCAGCTAGTTTGGAATGCATATCACCTGTAAAGTTTTCTACCCTAAAAGAGTCCTTAATGGCTGTAAATAATCCAAAAGAACGCTTCCCCCAATTTCGGCAAGCAAAGTAAATTCTTTCAGACTGTTCATTCTGCCAACGATACTCATAAGAAAGCATATTTGGATTAAAGTTCCCAGTCAACATACCCAACTTTCCCATTCTTGACAACAAGGGAATCTCAGGGCGTAAGACTAATCTTGAAAATGGGTATGAAAGCTCTCCTCCAATACCAAGCCGTTCAATCTCACAAACATTTTCCATAAGTTCATCTGGAGTTACCTCGGGATCAAACATTATAAAGCCGATTTCAGGTTTAATATCTAACTCTCTTAATCTACCAATCGCCCTCTGAATTTGTCTTTGACTAAGACCTTTACGATATCGCTTCCGTTGTGTTAACGAACATGACTCGATTCCCACAAAAACTGCTCTCGTATTAGCCCGTTTTAACAAATTCCAAAGGTTTACCAACTCTGCATCTCTTACCCTATCATTGCTAACGATTCCATCTATCCTGGTAGAGGGAAATAACTGAATCCTACGATCAATACTCCCACATTCTTTTGCGGCTATGATTGAGTGTAGGAGCTGCTGTTGATGTTCTAGCCCAAGACAATCTGTAAAATTATCATCAACAATATTTACACCGCTTACACCAAACTCGGTAAAATTTCTAAGGATATCTATCGTTCTCTCTATAGGAAAGGGTTTAAAGGTTACCGTATCATAAAAAGCCTGGCGATCACAAAAACTACAATGGCCATAACTACAGCCAACACTAGTTTCCAATCCAATCTGAATTCCATCTTGCTTATACTCCTTTATAAAGTCCATCGCAGGTAACCCCACAACTTCTAACTCTGGAAACTTTCTCTTCGTCTGTACGACCTCCCCATTTCTGTCTTGAAAAGCCAAATTTGGAATATCTTCCAAATTTCCAGAACCATTTAACAATAAATTTACAATACCCCTCAATGACTCTTCTCCTCTACCTCTCACAACTATTAAACCTCTATATTTTTCCGCAAGGTAGTCTCCAATAAAAGTAGGAAGGAAGCCACCTGCTACTATGGAAGGAGGGCTACCTGTTTTGAGTAATTCATCCATCATTCTCTCAAAGTGAGGCAAAGCTCCAATCTGGACTGAAAATCCTAGAAGTGAGGGTCTACCCTTCAATAGAGTATGGGGTAATTTACTGAATTCACCATCAGACAGCAGTTGAGAATCAGTAAAACCTGCCTCAACTACATCTCCATAGTTCTTCCGGATATCTCCAACCAAAGTTTGTACCCCTAAAGCACTAGCCTTAGCAGGATAAGTACGAGGCGCAAGATTTAGCAGATGGATATTTAGCTTGGATCCATTTAACCCAAGATACTTATACCCAACTGTCTCTAAGTTACTCATTCAGGGTAATTGTACTTATCAGGATTCAATTGTCAATTATTCGACAGAATAGAGAATCTTGAGGCTGGTATTATATTGCTACCGGTTCCAGATGTTTGACCTCCCCTGTAACTTTGGTGGTGTATTTTTCTGCCTGGGCTAAAACCTCCTTAGAAGCTACAGGGAGGGAAAAAGTAAAGGTAGTACCCTTCCCTACCCCTTCTGAAGAAACCCAAATTCTGCCTTTCATCAGTTCCACCAAGCTTCTAGAGATAAAAAGGCCCAGACCTGTACCACCGGAGGTAGCTGCTGCCACATAAGAGTTGTCCAGTCTGCCAAATTTTTGGAAAAGCCTGGGTAAATCATCTTTGGAAATCCCTACCCCAGTATCCTTCACCAAGGTTTCTAAAACCTTACCGTCTGAGATAAAACTGACGGTAATCTCCCCGTCAGCGGGAACAAACTTCAAGGCATTACCAATTAAATTAAGCAGTACCTGGTGGACCTTATCCTGATCAGCAAAAACCTCCGGCAGTTGGGTTTTTAAAACATTCAAATGAATCATCCTTTCTGAAGCCTTTAGTCCCACCTCTGCAATCACTTCATCTACCAACTGAACCATATCAAAAGGAGCAGGCCTGATTTCAATTGTTCCAGCTTCAATTCGGGAAACATTTAACATGTCATTGACCAGATTAATCAGCCTTTCAGTTGAAAGCAGGGTCCTGTCAAGATATTTTTTTAGCTTTTCAGAAAGAGGGACATCAGAACGGTGTAAGGCCATCCAGGTATAAGACCTGATAGCAGTCATAGGGGTCCTCAGTTCATGGGAAGCCACAGAAACAAAGTCATCCTTGAGTTTATCCAACTGGTGCAGCTGAACATTCATTTTATATATCTCCTGGGTAACTTGAGTCAAAGAGTTTTGAGTATCATAAATCTTAAAAGCCAAACTGATAAGGGCAGCAATGAGTTCTACCGATTCAAACTCCTCCTGATTAATCTCAGTAGTAGGTCTGGTACTAGCCATAATCATTGCCCCCACCAACTTCTTACTAAAATGAATTGGAGAAACGAGTAAAGATTTAGTCAAAGCTATACCGGGATATGAAGGAGCAATAAGCTCGTTTATATCGGGCGAAAGAATGGCTTTACCGAGTACCAGCTCCTTTTTCCAAAGACTCTCAGCAGCAAAAAGCTTATTTAAGTCAACGATAGCTGGACAGGAACTTAAGCTGTTTTGATCCCAATGAACATCCACACAAAAAGATTGCTGGGGTTTATCTTCATTATCAATAAAGACAGCAGCTACAAACTCATAACTCCAGCCCACTGAGTTAAGAGTAGCTAGAACTTGGGGCATCAAAAGAGGAAATAAAGTTTTGCTGTCTTCAGTATCCAAAACCAACTGCTGAAGTTTTAAAAAAGCCAGCAGCTTATCTGCAGAGATCATAGAACCATCATAACAGGTTTAAATTCTTTGGCAAAGAGAAGAAGATCAATTTGAGGATATCTGGGACATCAGAAGAAGGGGAATTCTCTGCCTTTCCTCAAACAGACAACTTAGCTTTAACCAAATCTGCAATTTCTTCTGCAGCATAAAGTGCTTTTTCAGCATCGGATTTATTAATGGAGATAATAGAGTCCGGATAACGAGTTCCAATATAAAATGGATTCAAAAGTTTAACAGCTTCACTAAATTTATTAAACTCCAAGTCATGTTCTGTACATATTTTCAATAATTGCGTCAAGTCATGAATTCTGTGAATATTTAACTCTTTGGATAAAATATATGCTTTTAAA
Organism: bacterium; assembly: GCA_030647265.1. GTDB lineage: Bacteria > Patescibacteriota > Microgenomatia > Daviesbacterales > UBA10151 > JAUSJM01. The sequence continues at coordinate 3,682 of JAUSJM010000005.1, read as the reverse complement.
TATTTTTCTACAGACTGGTGCAAATAGAAACAAATCTGAGGATAAAACTCCAAACCTTCCCCCAAGCTAGCCTTAGCAAATGCCAAATCCTCAGTAGCTTTATCCACCCACTTTTCTATTATCTGCTTATCAACCATAAAGAACTTTTCCCTCTGAGAGTATTGAAGTTATAAAAGGGTCTCCCAGTCTCAGTCTTTCACTAAATTCCTGAGGTGTGTAAACCAAGAAGTCTGCAGCAATATTTTTCTCGATTAGACCATAAACTTCTACTATCCTGCCGTATGGATCTTTTTTATCATCTTTGATTATCAAAAAATCTAAATCAGAATCTTCGGTCATCTTTCCAGTTACAGAGGAACCAAACAAAAAAATCTTCTGCGGTCTGTACTTTTTAATAAGCTGACTCTTTATAGAGTCAATTTGATCCTGAACTTGTACCTGAACCATAAAACAATTATAACACAAAGGGTGATTTTAGTTCTTAAGGATATCTGGGACATCAGAAGATGGGATTTTATCAGAATAGGACCGGAAGGCCTCTTTAAGTAATAATTGCTACTAATTATTCTGAATGATAAAATCAGTCGGACAAGTTATGAATAAATTCTATTTAATAAGACATGGAAATATACCCCACATTGCTGGTAATCCCGGACTTTCAGATATAGGTATTCAGCAAGCCAAACTCACAGCCCTTCACTTTAGAGACAAAGGTATTACTGAAATTTATTGCAGTCCATTTAAAAGAACACAGGAAACTGCTCGGATTATTACTAAGGAATTAAATATTGAAGATATAAAAACCGATGATAGGCTCAAAGAAAGGCTTAATTGGGGAGACGACCCCTCTCAGTCTTTTGATGATTTTATCAAAGAATGGAGGAAAACAACTATTGACCGAAGCTATAGCCCTCCTAAAGGCAACTCCTCAAAAAATGCCGGAAAAAGGTTAAAAGAGTTTGTTGACGAACTGGCAACCCACATAGATAACCAAAACATCATAGTTGTAGCACATGGTGGTGTAATCACGGATTTGTTAAGGAATATGTTTAATGATGAGTACCTAAAGACTTTCAGCCCGGGTTTCCTTAATATGGGAATTGGAGAATGTTCCATTACCCAGCTAGAATATCTCAACGGCACCTATTTACTTAAGGAGTTTGATTCTGTGGATCACCTGCCCAAACTACTAAGGCTTTGGGGTTCTGGGTGGTAATCACCTATAGCAGGAAAGCATTTCTGCAACAAGCTCCTTCTCAGTAGGTAAGATATTCCAACTCGGATTTTCTTTAAACTTCTTTTGTTTTTCTTCGTTGGGGACATACCCCACGATCTTCGTAGCAAGCATATCGTTATATCCATTCCTAACTATTCGATAATCTTCTATCTGCAGTCTGTTTAATATTTTAAGTGGATCCTCTCCTTCAGATTCAATTTCCAAAAAGTACCCCAAACCTTCAATATAATCAAATAAATATCGCACCTTTCCATCCTCATATCCAACCCGTTTTTTACTTACTACTATCATTGGTTTCAGATTAAGATTCAAGAGAATTTGTTCTATCCTTGGAAAGTGAGATGGTTCAAACGAGTAATAAGTAACCTCAATCGGCGACAGCAAATTGAGCCTCACCAAAAGGGAAAATAGTTTTTCAAGGTTATTTACTTCCAGCGGAAAAGGAAAGGCAATCTCTTCTATAAACCAGGGGTTATTATTTTGGGTATAAGGATTATAAAAGAGAGATTTAAATTCTAGGAGCTCTGGAGTGTTTCCTTTAAATCTGACTCTTAATCCGCGATTTAGATTAGTGAGATAGAGATCTTCCCTATCATAGTAAATATCTTTCTGGTTAACCTGTTTAATTTGTTTAGAATATAGTGGAGATTTACCAAGTAATTTATCGTACTGCTCCTTCGAAATCTGAACCTTAATTTCCCTTTCTTCATTTCTACCCTTTCTAACTGTTAATTTTAACCGTTTACTCATATTTTAATTATTCCCTGTTTTGTATCAGCTTGTTGAGCTTGCATAGCTTCAGAGATCATATCTTGAATCTCATAAGGTAGAACACCATCAGCAAGTGGAGCATTGATACCATAATTGTGATGCTGTCTCGTTTCTAAGTTTTCAATATGCACTGGATTAAAGCTGCTTAGGATGTCATCCTCACTATAAATATCGGGCCTAAATCCATAATTACAAATCTCGGAAGGCCAAGCTTGATCACCAATCAAACATTTATATATGAAGGTGCCCGGATAAGGACGAAATTCAAACATACTACCTCTAAATCGCGCTCTATTTTGCTTACCTAAAGGAGTATAAGGATTACTAATCGCAACTTCTTGAACAATATCTCTCAGTTGGCACATAAAATAAACCGTTCTTTGCATCTCCTCTCTGGTTTCAGACGGAAACCCTAAAATAAAATACCCCTTCGTCCTAATGCCAACCTCAGCAAGTTTACTCACAGTATCAACCACCATCTCGGGCTTTATTTTTTTACGAACAATCTTAAGTATTCTTTCCGATCCTGATTCCACACCAATAGCTACTTCTCTACAGCCACTCAAGGCTAACAATTGACACATTTGTTTGTCCAAGCCAGCAATAATATTAGCCCTTCCGGTAGCATCCCAAACAAAATCCTGTGCTAGACCTGTATCAATCATTGCCTCACTAAACTTCCGAACTTTAATCTTATCAGCCAGAAAAAGGTCATCGATAAAACGTACCGCTGATATCCCCTGCTCTCTAAGTTCAATCAACTCATCTAAAACACTACCAATGGATCGAGATCTCATACCAAAAAGTAATGACTCTCTGGCACCCGCACAAAAAGCACAATTAAAACAACATCCCCGAGAGGTGCTGATGTTAGTTTCCAGCCTACCTTCTGCATAGAAAGGATCTTGTGGTAAGAATTTTTTGTTTGCATGATGTAACAGATCAAGATCCATAGGAACCCATCTTCTTGCAAAATCAGAAGGAGAGATCACAAACTCTCCATCTTGGTTAATATATGCTACCCCTCTCATCTCCTCCCGAGGTACACCTTGAAGTAATCCTCTGGCAATGAACTCTCCATCCTCCAGGGCAATTATCTTGAGTTTTCGGCCAATAAATGGGTCTCTTAAGGTCTTTTCTGGAAGGGCCTTGGCATGAGCACCACCAGCCACGACTAATATCTCAGGTTTTAAATTAGCAACAATTCTTCTGGCAAGACCATAAGTAGGTGTTAGCAAGTTAATACCAACCCACCGGGGATTTATAGCGTTAACCAATCTAGCAGTGCTTTCTGGAGTCAGACAGGATGTTTCGGGGTCAATCAAGCCAACAGTAAAACCTCCAGCTTCACACTCTGTAGCAATATGAGCAAGTCCGATAGGCGGCAACATTTCTGCATCTGAGCCCATTGAAGATAAACGATCATTTAGGGGAGAGTTAATCAGGAGCAAGTCTGGCCGTTGAACTGTTTCCTCTAAACCCCATATTAAGGCTTTTTTATCTATTTCCATAATGAGTATTGAGTACTCATTATATATATGATAAGCTACAGTGTTTGTCAAGATATATTCTTTGGGATATAATGCTCATATGTATATATACCTAGCATCTTCAACTGAGAGAATAATCACTGTAAAGCGGTTGTATAAAGACATTCTTCGAATATTAAAAAAA
>JAUSJM010000015.1 GCA_030647265.1 bacterium | reverse complement strand
GGCGACAAATGCGGCGATGGGGTTTGCGATGATTTTGAAAAACAAAACCCCAGTGCGTGTTCCCAGGATTGTGGCGGAAGTACGCCGAGCGGAAATTCAGGACAATCTTCCGGGCAACCCATTCAAGGACAAGCTACTGGTCAAAATGTTCAGCTAAACCAAGGACAGACCTTGCGCAACTTAAGCGAAAACGACCAGGCGGTATTGTATTTTAAGTATTCAATGCTCGCTTTTGCCAATAGCGTTAAAGTAGTCTTTATTGATCTGATTGGTTCTGACAAAGATATTATTGGTTCTTCAATGACATTTAATACCGATGGTCAACCACGACTTTTTCTCACCACCCTAAAGACTATCGCGAGTAAAATCGGTGGCTTTTCCAAAGTAGAAAAAATTGACGACTCACAATATAAATTTACCGTCGGTAATAAAGTCGTCTATGCTTTATGGTCCGGAACACTACCAAATGAAATTTCTGGCCAAGTAAAAGTAACAGATATTAAGGGACAGGAGCAGTTTATAAATGCATCAGGGATAAAATTGAGTGTTGACCAGCCGATTTTTCTTGAACTGCAGAAATAGTATTTATGATAACCCAAAGAGTAGACTTTCCTTAGAGTACCGCAAAATTGAGGCTAAAATAATTTGGCTCGAGAATCGTAACTCTAATATAACCACGAGTTTATCACATATTATCAAGACATTCGAAGATTTCAGGCTGGTAGCTCAAATCAGGGAGGAAATAGAGAAAGTTAAATTTATTTAAAATAACTTATCAAACTCTTTCAATCTTTTAACAGATTGTTCGCCTGCCGAAGCCTTTGCTCTCACGATTAGTCCAAAGTATTTATTACCAAATTCTTTACCTAATTTAGAAATATTATTACAGAGATAATATATTGCCGCCTTAGTTCCAAGTGTTCCATATCCTCCAAGTAGAATTCCAATTCCATTGTTACCCATTTGAGGGTTTTTTGATTTTAATATAATTCCATAACCGTACTCTCCTTTAGAATCCCTCGGAATTATTTCTCCATTTTCGTTGTTATAGATGTTATTTTCATCCATTGAGTATGCAACATTATCCATAACTTTATAGAAATCCATACTCTTCATTGCTTGACCACCTAAAACGATCATGTTTGTATCCCAATGATTAAAGCCATCACTCATTTCTATAATTTCCAGTTTGTCCTTTTTACCAAGTTGACCTAACAAATTGAATAATTGGGTAACTCCACGGGTTTCAGCTTCTGCCCATACCTTTTCTATGTTTGGATGTGCCTGTGTTGTCGGTCCCTCAATTGAAAATAATTTAGGATTATTAATAGTGTTATCTTTTACAATGAAGTCTTTAATGAAAATTTTCAGAAGAATTTTATTGTCCACCATTGGGCCTAAAACTTTTCTTGCAGGTCTTATGAATTGAAACCAATTTACCACCCCTTTTCGAATCGAGAATAGTAGCTTAGTAATATCCAAAACGAATTGCGCTACCGACATCAATAAAGTAAGCATAATAAATGACTTGGTATATTAAGTGCCGATTGGCTCCCCCGGTAGGACTCGAACCTACAACCTCGTCCTTAACAGGGACTCGCTCTACCATTGAGCTACAGGGGATTGTTAATGTATGGTGAGATTTTACCATCTCGGGAAGCCAAAATCCAGCCTATCTTGCATCTTAGTAAAAAAAGTTGCACACTAAATTTAGGAAGGTGGTGAAGTTCGATGTTAAAACCTGTTCCTTGGGCTAATGCCTTAGCCTTAACCACAGCTCTTTTTTATCTAGCCCTGTGGATTTTAAGCACCATAGCCCCCCAACTTTTTACCCTGGTTTTTAATGCTCAGTTTTTAGGGGCTGATGTGGCTTCTTTATATCAGACCAACTTAAATACCGATAGGGCAGTAATAACTTTAATTGTTCTGGTAATAAGTTCCTGGATAGTAGGCTATATTTGGGCTTATCTATATAACCAGTTTTTAAAGAAAACCAAGTAGTTTAGTTCCAGGTTTATCACTCTAGATAATCTCTAAGCTTTTTAGCTCTGGTGGGGTGTCTGAGTTTTCTAATAGCTTTAGCCTCAATTTGTCTGATTCTTTCCCTGGTCACTCCAAACTCCCTGCCTACTTCCTCCAGAGTTCTTTGTTTCCCATCTTCCAAACCGAATCTTAACTGGAGAACCCTTTTCTCCCTGGGTGATAAAGAGTCCAAAACCTCATCTAAGTGAAACCTTAACAAGGCCCTTGTAGCCTGCTCATCAGGTTTTAACCCCGGAGCTTCAATGAAATCTCCTAACTCAGAATCTTCCTCATCCCCTACTTTAGTAGCTAAAGAGGTAGGTTCCTGGGAAACTTTAATAATCTCCCGGGCCTTGGCAGGCTCAATCCCCAGCTCTCTAGCTACCTCTTCCGGAGTAGGTTCCCTGCCTAAATCCTGCATCAGTTTCCTTTGGGCTCTGTTGAACCTGTTGATGGTTTCTACCATATGAACCGGAATCCTAATGGTCCGGGCCTGGTCCGCTAAAGCCCTGGTAATAGCCTGCCTGATCCACCAGGTAGCATAAGTAGAAAATTTAAAACCTCTTTTCCAGTCATATTTTTCCACTGCCCGCATCAGCCCCATATTCCCCTCTTCAATAAGATCCAGCAAGCTCATGCCCCGTCCGACATACTTTTTAGCAATGGAAACTACTAGCCTAAGGTTGGCACTGATCAACTTATCTTTGGCCCTTTGTTCCCCCACCTCCGCTCTTTTAGCCAACTCAATCTCTTCGGCAGCAGTGAGAAGCGATACCCGGCCGATCTCCCGCAGGTACTGGCGTACCGGATCGGTCACCGAACCCTCTTCTAAAGAAGCGAGCATCTCGAGCTCTTTTTCTAAATCGGAGACTCCTTTTTCCGCCTCGGCTACTTCCTCAGCGGTGGTTTCAAAAACGTCAATCCCGCCGTCAATAAGCTTGAGGTAAAAATCATCAATACCGGTAATATTTTCTTCCGGTTTGGGAAAAACCTGTAAAATTTCCTCCTGGGTCACAAAGCCGCGTTCCTTACCCAGTTTGAGGAGCTTTTTTTCATCAAGTTGAATGTTTTTAGATGTTTGTTTTGCCATAGTTATAGTGTTTTTAGCTTCAGGGACAGATCCCTAAATCTCCTGTTTAAAATTTCCAGCGCTTCTATTTTACCAAAAGCCTGGGCATTTTTAATCTGGTCCGAGAGTTTTTCTAAAGAGGCCCGAACTAGTGCCTTCTTCAGCTCTGCCACCACTACCTTTAACTCCTGCTCCCAGACCCCCGAGCTTGCTAATTTATCATCTATCTCCGTAAGATACAAGCGGTCTACTAAAAACACTAAATCATTGGGTACCCCTTTGACAAATTCGGCGATATTAAAGGCCCCGGCTTTAAAAGAGATCGCATCCAGATAAAGTACCAGTAAAACATACAAAGAGCGGTAGTTTTCCGAGAGAAAAATCGTTTCCGGAAAACCAGGAACAAAGGTTAAATCTGCCGGAATCTTTAAAAGCAATGTTAAAAGATACTCTTCTAAAAGCTCACGGCGGGAGCGGGGGCTGACCTGAAAGTTACTTTCCGGCCGTTTGGAAAAGGTGGTGAAGCTGGCGACTTGGGGGTTACCGCCTTTTTTAACCTCCCGTCTGATAAGCTCCTCGGGAACTGCCACTAAAGCTGCCAATTTTTGAATGTAATGTTCCTGGGTTAAGGTATCGGAAATTTTAGCCAGGGCGGGTAAAATCTCGGCGGCAATCTGTTTTTTACCCTCCGCTGTCTGGTGGCTGAAACGGCGGGCTGCCGACTGCAGGTAATAGTCATAGATATTTTCCGCCCCGAGGACCGCTTTTTCCCAGGCCCCGGGATCTTTTAGCACCAGCTCTGCCGGGTCTTTCCCTTCCCCAAGGTGAATCACTTTAATATTTAAGCCGGCGTTATCTGCCATCTCAATCCCCCGCCTCGATGCACTGTCCCCTGCCAAATCCATGTCAAAACTCAAAAGGATAGTCTCGGTGTATCTTTTTAACAGTTCTATCTGTCCTGAGGTTAAAGCAGTACCTTTGGAAGCCACCACATTTTTTACCCCTGCCTGATAGGAGAGGATCATATCCATCTCTCCTTCGGTTAAAATGGCCTGCTTTTTTAACCTGATCTCACCTCTGGAAAGGTTCATGCCAAAAAGAAAGTGGCTTTTATCAAAAATGGGAGTTTGGGGAGTGTTAATATATTTAGGCCCGCCTGCTTCTAAGATACGCCCGGCAAAACCGATAACCTGGTTTTTTAAATCAACTAAGGGAAAGGTAATCCTGCCCCGGAAACGGTCATAACCTCCGTTTCTAGAAGGCACCACCAGCCCCACCTCCTCCAGCTCCTGGCCGCTAAAGCCTTTTTTCTTTAAAAATTTGGTTAAGGAGTCCCAGGAGTTGGGAGCATACCCCAAGTTAAAATCCTTGATGGTTTTATCAGTCAGCCCTCTTTTGTGGAGATATTCCAGAGCTCTTTTTCCCAGCTGGTGTTCGGTTAAAAGGTAATGGTAAAACTGGCAGGCTTTTTGATTAGCCTCAAACATTCTGACCCTCTGGTCTTTAACTTTTGATCTTTGGTTTCTCAAAGTAACTCCGGCTTTTTTGGCTAAAGTTTCCAAGGCTTCCGGAAACTCCACCCCTTCCTTTTCCATCAAAAACTTAAAGATGTCACCGCCTTTTTGGCAGCCAAAACAGTGCCAGATGCCCCGTTCCGGAGAAACCATGAAGGAGGGGGTTTTTTCCTGGTGAAAGGGACAGGAAGCTTTAAAATTCACACCAGATTTTTTTAAAGGAAGATATTCTTGGATTAAATCAACAATATTGATTTTTTGTTTAATGAGGTCTAAATCGTCCATATAATTTCACCTGGTGGTCCGTTCGAATCGTAACTACAAGGGACCGCCCGCATTGCTACGCAAAGCGTTGCAGGCTGGTTGCTGGGCGAATTGTACCCTAAAAAAACCCCAAATTCAAGAGTTAAGATGTAAGATAAAGAGGGCGGAGAGGGAGGGATTCGAACCCTCGATACCTTACGGCATGCCGCCTTTCCAAGACGGTGCACTCGACCACTATGCGACCTCTCCAGCGCCACTTATTATACCTTAAATCAGCGGATTTTGAGCAGAAACTCTTTGTTTCCTGAACCCCCTAAGACTGGGGATTCCATTACTTGTTCCACCTTATACCTCTTCGAGTCTGAAGACTCGTCAGAGTCTGAGCGACCTAAACTCTGTATCCTACCAACAATCCTATCCTTGATATTCTCTACTTTTTCCAAAGGTACCACTCCTTTTATAAGCTCCCCTTTTTCAGATTCATAGTGGGGTTTAAGTAAAGCAATAAT
>JAUSJM010000009.1 GCA_030647265.1 bacterium | reverse complement strand
GTGGCCAGTGTTTTTATGGAAGACTTTATCCTGGAAGAGGTTTCCCAGCAGGCAAATGATAACATAAGACTAACTTTGATGGTAGAAAGATTGAACCGGGCAGTTTCTACTATTTTCCGTCAGATTGCTGCTTACCGTTTTGAAATCGAGCTCCATAAAACCTTTAGAGCCAAAGGCTACCTTTCTAAAGAAGAGATCGGTCAGCTTTTCCAAAAACATATGGCCTCTTATATGGGACCGGGAGTGGAACAATCTCCCGGTTCTGAGAACTGGTGGGTTTACTGGTCTCACATCAGATCCTTTTTTTATAACTATTCCTATGCTAACGGTGCTTTAATCTCTAAGGCTTTACAAGCCGAACTCAGGAAAAATCCCCAATTTATAGAAAAAATAAAGGAGTTTCTTTCTGCTGGTCTATCAGAAGCTCCCCAGGAAACTTTTAAAAAGTTGGGGATTAATATTGCTGATAAAAATTTCTGGCTTGAGGGCCTGGAAGAGGTGGAAACACTCCTAGAGGAAACAGCAACATTAGCTAAAAAGCTGAAGAAAATTTAGCAATATCTAAGATCGAGCTAAACCAGACTTTCCAACTTAATGCCCGAACCGTTAATCTTTGCTGCTGACTCGACTAATGTAGGTAACCCAAAATAGAAGATGAAAAAAGACAATACTACAAAAGCCAATAACCCCAATAGGAATCCTACTTCCTCTACTCTTTTGCCAAGTCCAGGTAAAGTCGAAGTGAACCGAATACGAGTACGAGTCTCCATCGTTAAATTAGCTTAAGTTAAGCCGACCTCCCATTTTAACAGCTTGAGCTGTGATAACGTTTGATAAGATGAAAGACCTGCTAATTACTCCCGAACCGGAAAGTTTTTGTAAATTCTCCTTTTTTATACTCAATCTTTTCAGTAACATCTAGATTAAGAATCAGTTGTAGGGCAGGACCGGGAAGGTAAGGACTTTTATTTTAAATTTAATTTTAAATTAGGTTCCCGTAATTCTTCTCGGCGATCCTCAACATACACCAGTGGTGAGTAGAGTTTACCTACCCCCAAACCTGATTCCTAGAATCATCATAGAGCCTTAAATTAAGAGAGCAACAAAAATTAGGTAAGAGTTTAGTTAGGACGGGAGAGTATGGTTACACAGACACTGCACAGCACTGCCATGGGGATAATTTTCAAACGTTCCTGCTCGATAGTGTGGCCACACTTTTCACACTGGCCGTAAGTTCCCTGGTGGATTTTTACAATTGCCATTTTTACTTTCTGGGATAACTCGGAGAGGTTTTTCTTTATGACCACCAGCTTGGCATGAATATCAGCACGCGACGACTCATCTCCGGAATCATCCGCCCCCGTGGGAATTTCCCAGGACACCGGATCATCATTTTTAATGGATTCTAACTCTTCTTCGATTTTTCTTTGTTTTTTAAGAAGTAGTTCTTCGATTTTTCGCATAAATACATGTTAAGGCTCAAAGGTAAGAGAAAAAGAAGAAAACTGTAAACAACATGTAAGCAACAAATAAGAGGCGGAAAGTTGTGTTAGAATTTAATAATGGCTAAAAAAATCCCCCTGCTCCTTGCCTCTGCTCTCTTATTTCTCTCCTTTGTTTACTTTTCTTTTTTAGTAAGCAAAGAACTTTTCAGCCAGTTTGACTTTGATACTACTGTAAAATTACAGGACCATCTCTCTAGAAAGCTGGATCTACCCTTTTCATTACTTTCCATTATTGGTTCTATCGAGATCACAGGACTGATTTGGCTGGGAATTTTTATCTTCTCTCTTTTTAAAAGATACTGGTTAACTGTGTTGACTTTGCCCCTCTTTTTAGGAGGACACCTCTTTGAGCTCTTTGGGAAGTTTTACCTTTACCACCCCAGCCCTCCCCTGCTTTTATACCGGGGAGTTTTAGAAAACAACCTGCCTAAATTTTATATTCATACGGAGTACTCTTATCCTTCGGGACATTTAATGAGAACCTCTTTTTTAATCAGCTTCCTCTTTATCTTTTTCTATCTGAAGCTCTCTTTCTGGGAAAGAGTTATTTTCCAACTTGGACTGTTAGTTTTTCTAATTTTTATGGCTATATCCCGGGTCTATTTAGGGGAACACTGGTCCACCGATGTCATTGGAGGAACATTACTGGGATTATCTTTAGGAACTTTTACTGCTATTACTATCCCCACCAAAAAAGGTATCGGAAGCCAGGAATCATGAGTAATACTTCTCTCAAGTCAACTTTTTACATACTTAGGGCTGCCACTGGAAGTAAGCCGGGCTTACTTGAAATCCCCGGGTGTTGCCGCAAGCTCCTCCGCCGGTCCAACCATTAACCCAAAAAGAGTGTGATCCAGCGCTTACAGCCGCTTTATAGGTAAATGCCTGACTAGGCGCACCTGAATCGGAGCAGTCACTATTCCCGGCTTTAAGAGGTCCAAAACATCCCCTGACGTTTTCCTCTCTTATTCTAACACCATCTACGTAAGTTGAAATTACGACACCACAATAAGGTGAATCCATAAGCAAGGCGTAATCTAGGGTTAGTATGCCGTTAGCGGGGGCAGTCAGTGAGCCAGAGATACTAGTTCCGCTACAATAATCACATAGATCTGTTCTGCCTCCATTAAAAGTAGCGAGTACCGAACTTCCTCCCCCCGGCCAGGCAGATCTGCAATCACCGTTTAAACAAAGATTAACAGTTCCGGTGCCTCCTCCGGCTTCCCTGTAGTTACCGTCAATAATGACACTCGACCCTCCCGGAGGAGAAAGGTGGATATTGCTACTGGCTGACCAAACTCTGCCGTTAATGATAGAGTTGCCCCAACCATTACCATCACCCCAAATATATAATCTATCCTGGACTATTACCCCTCCATCTACTTCCAGTTTAGCTGCTGGATTAGTTAAACCGATACCGACATTGCCGCCGTATTTAACTACAAAA
>JAUSJM010000028.1 GCA_030647265.1 bacterium | reverse complement strand
ATCTTAAAGTCAATAGGAAAATTTCGTCCATAGATGGATTCGACAGCAGACTGAAGCAGAGGCAGGTATCTTTTAGAAAGGTTGTCTTTAATAAAGGCGGAGGGCACATTGATAATTAAGGTTCCATTGGAAGAGGGATCACAGGAAGTTTGGGAAAACCAGGTACGGTAGTTGGCGGGCGTGACCTGTTCCTTGATATTTTCTAAAACTTTTATCCACTGCTTTTCCACAATGCCAATATTAGTGTAAAAGTTATCCACAGGAAAAGATAGAGAAAGTGTTAAAAAGTAGATCATTTAAGGATTGCATTCTAGAGTCAAACCAAGTAAAATTTACCTATGCCAAAAAGGACCTACCAGCCTAAAAAATTAAAAAGAGCCAGAAAACATGGCTTTAGGGCTAGGATGCAGGACAGTGATGGGAAAAAGGTTTTACAAAGAAGAAGGGCCAAGGGAAGAACTAGACTTGCTATCTAATGTTGCCCAAAAGTAGTCGACTAAATTTAAAAAAAGACTTTAAATGGGTAGCAGGAGGAGAGAAAGTAGAGAACGAGCTGTTGAAAGTTTTTTGGAGGAGTGGACAAAATCCCCTTCCCCGTTTGGGAATTGCCGTTTCCAGTACAACTTTTAAAAAAGCAGTACAAAGAAACAGAGCCAGAAGATTAGTATCTTCTGGTTTTGAATTTTTATACTCCCAACTTCTTCCCCACCTTAACCTTATTGCTTTCCCTAAAGAGGGTGTCTTAAAGATAAGTTCGAAGGAGCTTAGGAAAACATTGGAAAACTTATTAAGAGAAGTAAAGCTTTTAAATTTATGAAAAGTGTGGTTTTATATTTAATAGATTTTTATAGAAGATGGCTTTCTTTTGATGGAGGGTTATTTTCTACTTTTGCTCCGGGGGGAGCATGTAAGCAAAACCCCAGCTGTTCGTTGTATACTAAACAGATGGTGCAAAAATACGGCGTTTTCCAGGGGTTGATATTAGGAGGTAGAAGAATTTTATCATGCAGATAATCGGCGATCTTTTTAATACGCTCTTTTTTGGTCCCATTGTTAATTTATTAGTAGTGGTGTTTCAGGGACTGAGTTTTATCCACATTCCAGGAGCGCTTGGTTTTTCCATTATCCTCCTCACGGTACTCATCAGGCTCCTGGTGTGGCCTCTTATGGGCGGGCAGCTTAAGTCTGCTAAAAAGATGGCTGATTTAAAGCCCCACCTTGATGCTTTAAAGAGTAAACATAAAAATGATAAACAAGCCTTGGCGGCAGCCCAAATGGCCCTTTATAAAGAGCACGGGGTCAACCCCGCCGGCGGATGTTTACCCACCCTTATCCAGTTTCCCGTACTCATTGCCCTTTACCAGACCATCTTTGCCTTTTTCGAAGGCGCTCATGGTTTGGAAAAGGTGAATCAATCTCTCTATTCTTCTTCCTTGCACTTAGATAAAGTCCCCGACCTTACTTTTTTTGGTCTTAACTTAGCAGATAAACCGACACTGGGGCTGCTGCTGATAATCCCCATCTTTACTGCCGCCTTGACCTTTGTCCAGTCAAAGATGATGCAGCCCAAACCTATTAGAGAATATCCCGGGGATACCTCTAAAGAGAAAAAAGAAAAAGAGGACTTGCAGGATTCCATGTCAGCTGTCCAGTCCCAGATGGTCTATATGATGCCCGTGATGATCGGTTTTTTTGCTTTCCAGTTCCCCGTCGGCCTCTCTTTATATTGGAATACCATGACAGTGGTCGGTATTATTCAGCAATACCTCATCTCCGGTTGGGGAGGAATGGATAGGTGGGTGAAACTTATAAAGAAGTAGTTGTCAGTTCTCAGTACTTAAGTTTCACTCCATTGACGCAAGATCACTCTTCCGATATACTTACTCCACGATGGAGGCTCAAGTTTCAGAAATTTTAGAAAATGTTTTAGGCCTGCTAAATTTAGAGGGCAGTTTTGAAGTGGTAGAAGGCCCGGAAGAGGTGGCAGTCTCTATTGAAGCTACGGATCCGGGGAGGCTGATTGGCTTTCGGGGTGAGACCCTGGATGCGCTGCAGCTTTTAGTTAATCAACTTGCCAGCCGAAAGTCCGGAGAAGAAAAGTTTAAACGGGTAGTCATTGATGTCTCCGGTTGGAGAAAAAACAAAGAGGGAGATTTAGAGAGGAGAGCCAGAAACTGGGCGGAAGAGGTCAAAGAGTCAGGGGAAGAGATTGAGTTGGAACCGATGCCCTCCTGGCAAAGAAGGATAATCCATTTAGTGATTTCCGAGATAGAAGGGGTAGAATCAGAAAGCTTAGGAGAAGGACGGGAAAGACATTCGGTCATCAGACCGGTGGCTAAAAAAGCTAAAAAGGTCAGTAAAAAGAAAGCCAAAGAAACTAAAGAAGTAGAAGAATCCCCTTCTGAAAAAGCTTGAACTTTTTTTATTTCTCTGGTTTATTTCTGTCAATATTACTAGTAAAATCTCTGGGTGGATAAAATAAAACAGGTTTCCTCTCAAACTGCCTGGCAGCTTTTGGGGAAGGGAGTTAGTGCTTCCTCAACTATTGTTGTTTTAGGAGTAGTCAGTAGAAACTATGGAGAAGATGGAACAGGAATCTTCACTCTTGCTTTGGCTTATTTATCCTTCCTTTTTTTAGCAGCCGACTTAGGCTTAAACAGCTATGTTTTACCACGGATTAATAAGAATCTGGATGAAGTTAATAAACTTTTTAACTTCCGCTTGATTTGGTCAGGCTTATTAGTCATTTTGGCCAACATTTTGGTTTACCTACTTCCCTTCTCTACCCCCTTGTTTAACATCTCAGTATTGTTTGGTTCTTTAACCATTGTCTCCTCGGGATTTTTTAATTCGACCACCTTGGTATTTCAAAAAAATTTACGTTACGACCAATCGGTTATTGCCGCTTCCTTTGGATCACTGACGGTAGTACCGGTAATTTTGATACTTTCACAACTTGGTTTACCGATAAGTTCTCTCGCCCTTGCTCCTCTGTCCGGATGGGTTGTCAATAACCTTGTGGCATTTTTACTAGTAAGAAAGTTTTATCGCTTTAGGGTAACTTCCCCTGACTGGACTTATCCCCTTCAGACATTGAAAGTTGCCTGGCCGATTTCGTTAACTTTACTTTTAAACACCGTCTATTTTCGATTAGATACTTTTATTTTATCTACTTATCATTCTTTCACCGAAGTCGGGATTTATAACTTTGCCTACCAGTTTTTTCAAACAGCCTTAGTTTTACCAACCTTTATTATGAACAGCTACTATCCTTTAATGATTGAAAAGTTTCATCACAGCAAACAACAGTTTAAAAAGGAACTATTAAAAGCGACGGGAGGTATTTTTTTAATGTCATTATTGGCAGCATTAGGAACCTGGATCTTTTCCCCATTCTTAATACCTTTAGTAAGTGGAAGCTCAGGTTTTAGTAAGTCCACCAGTGTTTTACAAGTATTATCCTTAGGCTATCCTGCTTACTTTGTTTCAGCAATATTAATGTGGACGATGGTACTTTTTAGAAGATATAAAACCATGCTATTCATCTATGTATTAGGTTTGACTGCAAACACAATTTTAAACATCATCTTTATCCCGCTCTACTCTTACCAGGCAGCTGCTTGGATTACTGTTGTTTCCGAGTACTTGATTTTAATTTTAGAGCTTGCTATTCTCAGACCGCTAATCTTTTCCCGGAAGTTAAATAATGAACAGTAATTCCCAACTGATAATTTATACTGATGGCGGCTCAAGGAATAATCCCGGTCCGGCAGCAGCGGCTTTCGTCATTAAATCCTCCCATGGGCAACCCTTAGCTGAAGAAGGAATCTTTTTAGGTGTTGCTACTAATAACGAAGCGGAATACCAGGCTGTGAAAAAGGC
>JAUSJM010000025.1 GCA_030647265.1 bacterium | reverse complement strand
GGCTGGATCCTTGAGTAGCTCGGGACACGTGTAATCCCGGGTGAATCTAGCAAGACCACTTGTTAAGGCTAAATATACTTTCGGACCGATAGTGAACTAGTACCGTGAGGGAAAGGTGAAAAGAAGAGCGAAACGCTCAGTGAAATAGTACCTGAAACCGTATGTTGTCAAGCTGTGGAACCCTGAGAGCAATCGAGGGGAACCGCGTGCCTATTGAAGAATGAACCGGTGAGTTGTCTTATTCTCCAAGTCTAAGTCGCCTCAGGCGACGAAGGCGCAGTGAAAGCGAGCCTGAATAGGGCATTTAGGAGAATATGGCAGACCCGAAACCGAGTGAGCTAACCATGTCCAGGGTGAACTCCGACGAAGGTCGGAGGGAGGCCCGAACCAGTGGCAGTGTCAATTGCTTTGGACGAGATGTGGTTAGTGGTGATATGCCTAACGAACTCGGATATAGCTGGTTCTCCCCGAAATATATTGAGGTATAGCCCTGTGCAATCTTGCGAGGGGTAGAGCTCTGGATGGATCTAGGTGGCGTGAGCTTCTTAATCCAATCAAACTTCAAATACTCGTAAGTGTAGCAGGAGTCAGTCCGATCCGGCTAAGCGGAGCGGTCCTGAGGGAAACAACCCAGATCGACAGTTAAGGTCCCTAAATACAGACTAAGTGTCAAAGGATGTAGAGTCCCTTAGACAGCCAGGAAGTTGGCTTAGAAGCAGCCATCTTTTAAAGAAAGCGTAACAGCTCGCTGGTCTACTACGGGGCTCTGCGCCGACAACGAATCGGGGCTCAAGTCTGTTACCGAAACTACGAATTCCGCCGAAAGGCGAGAGTGGTAGGGGAGCGTTCCAAATGCGGTGAAGCGGAACCGTAAGGTTGCGTGGAGCGTTTGGAAGTGAGAATGCCGGTATGAGTAGCGTATTGATGTGAAAAACATCATCGCCGAATGCCCAAGGTTTTCTCCGCTATGTTAATCAGCGGAGAGTTAGTCGGCACCTAAGACGAGGCCGGATGGCGTAGTCGATGGATAACCCGTTAAAATTCGGGTACTTAAAGCTTTTCGATTGAAAGCTTTACGGGTGGACAAAGTGGGAATAGTCCAGCCCGCCTCTCAGCCGCTTTGCGGCAGTGAGGGCGGGTTTAAGTAACAAGGAAGTGGAGGTAGGCAAATCCGCCTCTAGTCTCCCGAGTAATCGGGGGGACACTCCGATAGCGCAAGTTATCGGAGCGCATATTCGAGTTACGAATACGAAAGTGGATGATTTTCTGTTTTCAGGAAAAGACTCGTAAAGGGGAAAGTTTTAGCCGTACCATAAACCGACACAGGTGGGCGAGTTGAGTATACAAAGGCGATCGGGATAACTATCCTTAAGGAACTCGGCAATACAACTGGACGTAAGTTAGCAAGATGTCCTTCCCGATGCATAATCGGGACGCAGTAAACGACGCTGAGCGACTGTTTAACAAAAACACAGGTCCGTGCTAAAGCGAAAGCTGATGTATACGGGCTGACACCTGCCCAGTGCCAGTAATTTAAAATTTCTTTTGACTCTTGAGGAGTAATTCTTGAGATGAGGAAGGGGTCTAAGATCTGGTGAACGGCAGCAGTAACTATAACTGTTCTAAGGTAGCGAAGTTCCTTGTCTGGTGAATGAATTCGCCAGTTGATCGAGTAATTGATCAAACAAATTCGGCTAATATCGGTGAAGCCCATTGATTTTCGTGTTATCTTCGGATAATATGGAATTAGGGGTAATACCGAGGGAAGTCTTTGTGACCCCGTAACGACTAATAATAAAGGTACCAGATAGTCTGGATTTAAACTTTATTTATATGCCGACGCTTAATAATTTAGGATATTATCTTTCTGGTTTTACTGATGGAGAAGGCAGTTTTTGCGTTTATTTTTCTCCTCGAGGTCGAATGACTTTAGGGTGGGAGGTAAGAGCAAGCTTTTCTGTTGGGCAAAACACTTCAAGGCCTGAAGTTTTGAATCTATTTTTACGATATTTTAAGTGTGGAAGTGTGCGACCTAATAGAGGTGATAATACTGTGAAGTTTGAAATTCGCAGTTTGAAGCCATTATTAGAAGTTGTAATTCCTCATTTTAAAAAATATCCACTACTTTCTAGTAAGAGAAATGATTTTGATAAGTTTGCTACTGTCTGTAGTCTACTTTCACAGAATCAGCACCTTACTTTAGAGGGATTTAAAAGAATTGTAGATTTAGCATTTGAAATGAATGGATTTGGAGCGAGAAGATACCAGAAACGATATATTTTAGACTCACTTAAGATGAAGATATAGTCTAATCCTACTAGTAATAGTAGAAGAGCGATGGAGTTCAGACCCGCACGAACGGTAGAACGACTTAGCGACTGTCTTGAGGATAGACCCGGCGAAATTGCAGTGGCTGTGAAGATGCGGCCTTCCCATACTTGGACAAAAAGACCCCGTGGAGCTTTACTGTAGCTTGACCCTGATTTGAAAACTTAATTGTGTAGCGTAGGAGGGAGCCTCGGCACCAATGAAACACCTCTCTTTTAAGTTTTTAAGTCTCTAGCCTCGCCCATTATCTGGGCGGGTAACAAGGTCTGGCGGGCAGTTTAACTGGGGCGGTTGCCTCCAAAAGAGTAACGGAGGCGTACAAAGGTACACTTAAGCTCAATGGCAACGAGCTTTAAAGCGCAAAAGTATAAAGTGTGCTTGACTGTGAGACGTACATGTCGAGCAGGTGCGAAAGCAGGTTTTAGTGATCCTCTGATGGCTTGTGGGAGCGTCAGAGCTTATCGGATAAAAGTTACCCCGGGGATAACAGGCTAGTCTTACCCAACAGTCCACAAGGACGGTAAGGTTCGGCACCTTAAATAACATCGGGGTGTGGTGGGAGTAATCCCATTAGTCTGTTTATTATTTAATTATCAGCTCAAAACGGTGAACTCCTAATTGACTTTTGGTAAACCTTCGGGTTATGCTAAAGTTGATGGACAATACCGTGGGAAGTCTGACAGAAGAACAAAAGTCCATTCTTGTTGGCTGTCTCTTAGGAGATGGCACAATGAGGAAAAAGAAAAATGCTCATTTAGAGATTAACCACTGTTATGCCCAAAAGGTATTGGTTGATTGGATATTTAGCAAATATAAGGATTTGGTAATTACTAAACCAAAATGGAGAAAAGGAAATGATAATAGGGAAGCATATAGGTTTACAACTCGTAGCTTACCAATTTTCACTCCGTTTTATGACCAATTTTTTCCCAAAGGAAAGAAAATAATTCCAAATAAATTAAAGCTAAGTCCTTTAACTTTAGCAGTTTGGTTTATGGATGATGGGTGTAAAAGTAGATCTTCGATTTATTTGAACACTCAGCAATTTAATTTAGATGAGCAAATACAACTAATTGATATTTTGCAGAATCAATTTGGTATAGAAGCTACCCTTAATAAGGATAAAATCTATTATCGAATTAGAATTAGAACTCAAAGTATCAAGATATTCATCAAATTAGTTGAACAATTTGTACTAAAAGAATTTAGATACAAAATTCCTTCTGTTGTGACCCTGTAACGACTTATAAGAAAGGTACCAGATATTCTGGAATTAAACTTTCTTTATACGGCTGACTCCTGTTTCATACAGGATGAAGGTATAGTCTAAGCTTACAAGTAATTGTAAGAGATACTATCGGAGTAAATCCTATAGTAGCTACGATGTCGGCTCATCACATCCTGCGGCTGAAGAAGGTCGCAAGGGTCTGGCTGTTCGCCAGTTAAAGTGGTACGCGAGCTGGGTTCAGAGCGTCGTGAGACAGCTCGGACTCTATCCAGTATGGGCGTTTGGATACTTGAAGGGAGTTGTCTCTAGTACGAGAGGACCGAGACGAGGAAACCTCTAGTGTGCCTGTTGTCACAAAATGGCATCGCAGGGTAGCTACGTTTTTTCCTGATAAGCGCTGAAAGCATCTAAGCACGAAGCAGACCCTAAGATTAGGTATCTTTAAGACCCGTAGAAGACTACTACGTTGATAGGTTGGCGGTGTAAGCACCGTAAGGTGTTTAGCTTACCAATACTAATGGTCATAGTTGAGATTTTTTGGCTGAAAGCCTTCAGGTCGTATTCACATTCCAAGGTACAAAGTACCACTGGTACTGAGTAAATCGAAGTATTAGAGTGCAAAAGTTTACTTCAAAAAGAAACTCTTTCTTACTCCTTGATTATTACTCCAGACTACTTTATAATGTGTGTCCGGTGGTTGGAGCGGTATGGTACCACCCCTTCCTCGCCTCGCTGAAGCAATTCGGCGAAGCGGTCCATCCCGAACAGGGTCGTGAAACGTACCAGCGGCGACAATAATGCATTCGCAAGGGTGTGTGAAGATAGCTCATCGCCGGACTTTTTAAAATTTAATTTATAGAAAGCAGGACTTATGTGTGATAAGCGAAGACTCTTCTAAAACAAAAAAATCACTCTCCATGGCCGATCTTCTGGCCTCCTCTTATACCAAACCTCTCAACTTAAAACATGGGGATCAGGTTTCAGGCAAGATTGTGGGAAAAACCGATCAGGAATATATTGTTGACTTGGGGGCTAAAGCAGAAGGGATTTTGAACAAACGTGAGATCGAAAAAGAGCTCCAAGTCGGTGATAAAATTGAAGGTTATGTGGCTGTTGTGGAAAACGAATCGGGACAAGTAGCTTTGGCAACGCAAAAACAGGTTATGGGTTCAAGGCGGGTCATGGAGCAAAGTAAGCGGTGGCAAAAGTTCCTTCAGGCCCTGGAAAGAAAAAGCCATCTTTCGGGCAGAGTTTTGGAGATTAATAAAGGAGGTTTGGTAGTAGAAGTTGATGGTATGAGGGGCTTTTTACCCAGTTCTCATCTGACCCTGGAAAATTTAATCAGAAAGGGTGGGAGCCTGCCTGCCGGTAGGCAGGTAGAGAAGGTAGAGGAGTTGGTGGGGAGGGAGATTGGTTTAACTGTTATGGAGGTAGATCCCAAAAACAACCGTCTGATCTTTACTGCCAAAAAGAAAATTAGTCCTGAAGCTCAGGAGAAGATGAAGAGCTTTGAGGTGGGAGGGAAACTGAAGGTAAAGATTGCTGCTGTTTTACCCTTTGGATTGTTTGTCTTCTTAGAGGATAAAACTACTCAGGAGGCTTTAAAAGAGATTGAAGGAGTGATTTTTAGCCAGGAAGTCTCTTGGGAGGAAACAGAAGATCTGAGTAAAAAATTTACTCCAGGTGAAGAGATTGAAGCCCAGATTACCGGTAAAGATGAAGAGTTGGGGAGGGTACTGCTTTCCCTGAAGAGACTTTCAGAGGATCCTTTTGAAAAGTTATCTCAAGATTTTACTCCGGATGATGTGGTCAAAGGAACGATCATGGAGACAAATCAATCAGGGATGGTTGTTAAGCTAGAGGGTGGGATGGAGGGCTTTTTATCAGCTTCAAAAGCAGAAGGTGGATCTGAGTATCAAGTGGGCCAAACAACCAACTTTTTAGTAGACAGTGTTGATAAGAACAAAAGAAGGATAAATTTAGTCCCTTTTATTACCTCTACTAAAGGTTTGATCTATAAATAGTATTTTCCTTGGGGCTGCTATAATACTCATGCTATGCCAAAGACCTCTTCTATCTATATTTGTCAGCAATGTGGGTTCAAATCTCCCCAGTTTTTAGGGAAATGTCCGGAATGTGGAACTTGGAATTCCTTGGTGGAAACGGTAGAAGAAGGGGAGAGGGTACAGGGTAAAGGGTATAGAGGAAGGAAACAAGAATTACCCAAAGTTGTGAACTTAGCTCATATTGAAAAGGAAAACTATCAAAGATTATCTACTACTATTAATGAATTTGACAGAGTTTTGGGAGGGCCTGCCTCGCCTGACGGCAGTCAAGGCGGGGGGATAGTTAAAGGCTCGGTAGTACTGGTTTCAGGTGATCCGGGAGTGGGAAAAAGCACCTTGCTCACACAGCTGGCTTTAAATACAAATTTATCTAATAAGTCTAATTTGACTAGTGCTCTTTATGTGGCTGGTGAAGAATCAGCCCAGCAAATCAAAATCAGGGCAGAAAGAATTAAAAAAGAAGCTTCCCTGGCTGTTTTAAACGAGGTAGATGTGGATTTGATCTGTGGGGTGATTGCCCGGGAAAAACCTGCTTTGGTAATTATCGATTCTATCCAGACCCTGGAAACCCAGGATTTGACCTCCGCTTCCGGCTCTGTAGGCCAGGTGAGGGAATCAGCTCACAGGTTACAAAGATTGGCTAAAGAACTCCATGTGCCCATATTTTTAGTGGGGCATGTCACTAAAGAAGGGACCATCGCCGGCCCCAAGACTTTGGAACACGTAGTGGATGTAGTTTTATCTTTAGAAGGGGAGACAAACTCCAATTTTAGGGTGCTTCGGGCTACTAAAAACCGTTTTGGGCCAACTGATGAGGTAGGGGTTTTTGAGATGGAGGAGTCAGGAATGAGAGAGGTGGATAATCCTTCTGAACTCTTTTTAGCCCAAAAGGTGGAAGCTCCGGGCTCTGCTGTGGCAGTTACCATGGCAGGGTTGAGGCCCCTTTTGGTGGAAATTCAGGCTCTGGTTACAAAAAGCTTTCTTCCTGCTCCCAGGAGGGTAGGGTTGGGAGTAGATAACAATAGACTGCAACTTTTAGTGGCTGTACTTTCTAAAAGGCTAAATCTCCCTTTATTTGATCAGGACGTTTTTGTTAATGTTACCGGGGGGCTAAAAGTTACTGAGCCAGCTGCCGATTTAGCTATTTGTTTGGCCATTATCTCTTCTTTAAAAGATAAGGTGATCCCTAAAAGAGTGGTTTTTACAGGAGAAGTGGGGTTATTAGGGGAGTTAAGGAATATTAGATCTCTCGATAAAAGGATCAAAGAAGCTAAGAAGTTAGGTTTTACCCAGGTTATTTCCCCAGAAAATACCAGATCTTTAGCTGAGGTAGCTAAATTGGTTTTAAAATAAATCTTTAAGGTGCACAGCCATCGCCACCATTGTATAAATGAGTAATTTCTGAATCAGGAGAATCCCCTGAAAGAGCCCTGTTGTAGATACGGACATCGTCAATGAGACCATTAAAAAAGCCGTAGCCATGACTCATTACACCAATCCTAAGATTCTGAAGTGTTGCAGCCGTCACTTGCGGATATATGCCACTTGTTTGTTCGTTAATCAAACCCCCATCCAAGTAAAGTCTGACGAAATTACCCCCTTTGAAAGTTCCCACAGCATGGTGCCACACGCCTGTAGAAACGCTTCCTATGGGAACCTGTGCTTGATTAGCACCCATATCAGTACCAGAAGAAACCCAGATCCCGAAACAGCAACCACCATAAGTCCTTTCAAACCTAAATCCAACATCTATATTCCCTGCTTGGCGGTCCCATTTCGAAACTAATACGTCCATCGAATAGTCTGGTGAGGGATATTCGTTGCTCCATATGTTTGATTTGAACCAAGCTGAAACTGTGAGTTCTGTAAAGTTTGAGTTAAACAAAGAAGGATTGCCTAATTCTATATAACCGCTGCTCCCGTTAAAATTACCGGCATTTTTAAAAACACCTGTAGGATCTGGTGTATGCTGCGTTATATTGGCTCCACCATAAGCTGTGCCATTATTGCCATTCCCTGAACTGTCCCTCACTTCTCCAGGGGTACTATTCCAGTTAGTAGTTTCATCCATCTTCCAATATCCCACCAGTCCGGAAAGCAGTGTCCCATTAGGGTCACAGGAGGAATCAGATGAACCACCGAGCCCTAATAAGTATTGAGTCGATGAGGGGTCATATGGGGAGGAAGGATTAATAGTTGCCTGGACAGATGTTTTACAATAACAATTTAAGGCAGGAGTATTACAGGCATCTGATGGATTATTATCTAAAGCAGCACAAACCTTATAACCTGATCCATCAGAAGCCAGATAATTAAAATATTCTCCTTTGGAAGGATCTGTAGGTTTTTTACCTGAGGCAAAGTGGGAATCTTGTAAAGCTATATAACCTGTACCTTTTTGGACTTCATATGCTTTAGCTATGGCCTCAATATCGGCTTTTCTCCTGGAATCTCTGGCTCCT
>JAUSJM010000001.1 GCA_030647265.1 bacterium | reverse complement strand
AGGCCAACATGCCTTTTAATTTGACGGATAGTTTTTCTATTTTCGTCTAATTTCTCGTTAATACCCACTAGCTGATCCTTGATTGATCCAGCCTTACTTTGGAGATCTATAACATCAACTCTTACGGCGTCAACGTCTTCTCTAAGCTCTGTCACATCTTTTCGAAGACCACTTAAATTTTTTTTCATCCCATCAAGATCTTTATAGACTGGTTCCAAAGCTCGTACCATCTCATCACCGATTAAAACAATATCGTTTTTAGTTAAAGCCATGAATCAATAATAGCAGAAAGTTAAGAAAAAACAATTTGTCTTATCTGTCTCAAAAGGAGTCAGTAATACTTGTCAAACAAATGCGATCGCATAAAAAAGACAAGAAATAGGATTAAGGCTCGGGCAGGTTTTTAGCATTGATTCCCACAAAATCATTAATGGTTTCTTTGCCTCGGCTCATGCCAACCCACTCTGCCAGTTTACTGTTTATCCTTCCCGGGAGAGACAAACCTTCCCCCCGGAGTCCTGTAACTATTTGGACAGCTTTTGCTCCAGCCATAATTTTTTCCATGGCTGTCCAGCCATCCTTTATCCCACCCACCCCGATTATATCCAACCGTTGTCCTGCTTGTCGGTGGATATGGGCAATCATTACTGTTGACATTCTGCGAAACTCTTCATCGTCCCCAGATAATCCACCAGCTTCATGTCTCCACCTTTCTCCATATCTTGCTTTAATTTCTTCACTAGTAGTAGTGTTACCAACGATAAGAAGGGGGACCTGGTTAGAAATAGCAGTTTCCATTACATCATCCACTGCCCCCAGTGTTAAATCTGGAGCAACCTTAATCCCTAATGGTATTCTTCTACCTAATCTATCCATCGTTTGATTGACTGCCTGGACAATGTCAGTGAGAGGTCCTTTACTTTGAAGTTGCCTTAATTTTGGGGTATTGGGAGAGGAGACATCAATTTCAAAATAAGCAGCATGGTGATAAAGATATTCTGTTACCGCGGCGTAAGCTTCTGGGGCCTTTTTAGGGTGAGTCTCTACAACCTCTTTATTCACTCCCAAACTGACACCAGTGGGAATACCGCTGCCTTGGTATTTTTTTAAATTATGGTCAATTACCCCCATTCCTGGGCTGTTAAAACCCAATCTGTTTAAAGCTACCCCCGGGGCCAAAATAAACTGTCTTTTCTTGGGATTTCCTGGTTGGGAGAACTCAGGAACAGTTCCTACAGTAATGGCAGCAGCCCCTACCTGCCACAAAGCTCTCACACATCTGCCTTCTTTATCCCATCCAGCCCCGATCATCACCGGATTTTCCAATTCTAAGCCACCAACACAAACTCTCAAACAGGGGTGGGCAAAACGTTTTCCCTGATCAGCAAAAAACCTCTCTAGAAGAGCTAGAGTTAAGGGATGTGCTTCAGCTGCATGAAGTCCACGCTTTACAAGATTATGGGCATCTTCAGAATCTAAGATTCCATGAGCATCTAAAAAATCTAAACCAGGCCTAACAACTTCTTTATACATGAGTTATATGAAAATTCTCGGCAGAACTAAGATTGCTTTATGAACGAGAAGCGTGAAGATTTTTTCCATGCCCTATATTTCTATTGATGGGAATTCCTGCTTGACACTTCGGGCATTCTTCCGGTTTCCAGGTGGACATAGAGATTTCCAATAAAGCATTAATCTCTCTTAAGCCGAACCCAATGTCTTCAGGCTTAACTTTTCCTCGGTTGCATAGCACAGCTAAGCTGACAAGATCTACTTCTAACGGTTGTAAAGCTTGCAAAACACTATCAGCATCAATTATTGTTTCAGCCATAACTAGAGGACAGATGATAGTGACAATACTGAAGTTGCGATTTTTTGTCAAGACCAGCTTTTAGACTATTCTATTTCTTTGAGCCCAGGTAAGAGGATCTCTTTGCCAGTCTTCAAGTGCTGCCTCATGTCTGGGATCTATCAACCCTAACTTTCTGGCTTCCCTTAAAACCACAGAGATTGTTGTTAAGCTGTGAGGTTTAATGTCTGCCCGAGCAAAGTTTACTTTTGCCTCTTCCCAGTCATAGTTAAGAATACTCAAAGCATCGGTAACTACCCCTCCTGCTCTTCTAATTTTTTCAGCAGTATCTATAGTTGACCCTCCAGTACTGAAAACGTCTTCTACTAAGAGGTAATTTAATCCTCCCATGATCGCTCCATCAAAAACTCGGGGGATTCCATGACCTTTTATATCTTTACGTGGCTTAATTGAAGGTATATCTAGAAGATAGGCAACAATATTACCCAGCCAAGTCGCTCCGTCAGGCACAGGAGCAACAGCTTGGAGATCAAAACCAAGTTTTTGCATCTTCTCAATTTTTTGTAATGTTAAAGAAACAATTTCTCTTCTTGTTTGAGGTGGAGTCTGCATATCTCTTATGCGGTTGTAAACTGGATGTTTAGTTCCTGAGGTGTAAACTAGAGGATTCGCTGTGTCTATGAAGAAAAACGGTTTATCAGGGTGATCAGGAGGCTGAATAATAAGTCTGGCTGCCCGTTCCGCAATTTTCTCCATTTTTATGAAGATACTTTATGTGAGCTAATTTAGTCAATACAGGCAACCTAAAGAATATGGTATAAATAGCTTGATGAAAGTAGTGCCCCAGGATTTAAAGTTGCTGCTGTTTTTAGTCTTTACCTCTTTGTTTTTAACCCTTTTGGACTCTTTAGGAACTTTAAATTTCCCTAAATCTTTAGTTCAGACTTTAACTGTCCCTGTCCAGTATGGTCTGTACCAATCCGGGAACTCTTTTAAAAAACAATCAGAACTGCTCTTTTCTTTCAGGCAGTCTGCCCAAGAATTTAAGGCTTTAAAAATTCAGCTGGGAGAGATGATGACAGAAAATGCCTCTTTAAGACAGAAACTTTCAGAAGAAGAAACTTTAGTGGACCAATATGCTAAATTAAACCCCCAAACCTATGATCTTTTACCTTCCAGAGTAATCTCTGCCGGCAGGTTTATAACTTTAGATAAAGGTTCTGATGACGGAATAAAGGAAACCTGGGCAGTAGTTTATAAAGATAACTATTTGGGAAAAATAATGAGGGTTAGTCCTAAAACTTCTGAGGTGATGCTGTCTTTTGATCCGGATTCTAAGATAGCTGTTTTTTCCCAAGATCCTTCCGGCAGGGCCAAAGGGATTTTGGAAGGGCAGTTTGGTTCAGAAATCTTAATGGATAAGATCTTACACCAGGAACAGATAGGTGTGGGAGACCTGGTTTATTCTGAAGGGACAGAAGGAATTTTACCAAAAGGACTGATTATGGGAAAAGTCGTATCGGTTGATGAACGCCAGAACGAGGTTTTTAAAACTGCCAAAGTTGAACCCCTTTTTCAGATTATTGATATGGATACAGTGTTCATCTTAAGGAGTCCTTAATGTTACTGGTCATTAGTTTACTGGGTTTAAGTTTTTTACAGTCCACCCTTACCTCTTGGGACTTAGTACTGGTGGTTTTAATCTGCCGAAGTTTTATTGTTGGTGACAGGCAAAATCTTTGGCTGGCATTTTCTTTCGGAATACTGGTTTCTTACCTTCTGGGATTACCTTTGGGTATTTTAAGTTTGGTCTATCTTCTAGCGGTAGTTTTGGTGGAGATGGTGAGAAAGACTCAAGTTTCTTCCCAGTTTTTAGTGGTTGTTCCTCTTTCTTTTGGGGCTCTGCTTTTTGGTCAATTGGTGAGGAATTTCGGTTCGGGCATTGATTTTTTAACCCTCATCTTACAAGCACTTTTAAGCTTTCCTATCTACCTGCTACTGCTTTTTTGGGAAGAAAGATTTATCCCCAAAAAAGATATTAAACTAAAGATAGGAAGATGAAGTACAAAAGAAAGAGACTGGGACTGGCTTTTTCTGATAACTTGCTAAAAGTCAACAGTGACTCGGGAACCGGGAAAAAGATCAGGACTTCTGAATGGGCTGACAACTTATTGCCCAACTTTCAACCCTCGGAATTTTCTGCCCCGGCCTCTGCCTGGAGACTGGTAGTGATATCTTGCCTTTTCTTGTTTGTCTTTTTCGCTCTCTTTTTAAAACTTTTCAGCTTACAGATTGTTACCGGCGCTCACAACAGGCAGTTGGCAGATTACAACCGGATTCAGATGAGGGTCATCCATGCTCCGCGGGGAGTAATTTATGACCGCAACGGCAAGGTCTTGGCGGAAAATAATCCCGGCTTTAGATTTAAAGATCACTTTATTAGTCGAGATGAGGCTTTGGCTTTGGAGGCCAAAGATGATCCCAATTTTGAGGAGTTGGAGGTTGACGCTATCCGTTTCTACCCCTTAGGGTCTGTTACCGCTCATGTTTTAGGATATGTGGGTCAAATTTCCGAAACAGAGTTAAAAAACGATCAGTACCGGGATTATCGGTTAGGGGACAGGATCGGACGGGCAGGTATTGAGCAAGTTTATGAAAGCACTCTGCGGGGTAAAGACGGGGCCGAGATTGTGGAGGTTGATGCCTCAGGGAAAAAACTTCAGACTCTTCGGCGCATAGATCCCATTCCCGGACACAGCATTTATTTATCACTTGACGGGGATCTGCAAAAAATTACCTTTACCGCTTTGAAAAACGGGGTAGAGAAGGCAAAATCCTGTTGCGGAGCACTGGTAGCGGAAAATCCCCGTAACGGGGAAATCTTGGCCCTTGTTTCCTGGCCCTCTTTTGACAGTAATGCTTTTACTGACCCTAAAAGAAACGAGGAAGTGAGCTCCTATTTTCAAGACCCTTCCTCTCCGCTTTTAAACCGGGTTATATCCGGGACTTATCCTCCCGGTTCGACCTTTAAAATTACCACTTCCTTAGCCGGGCTTGCTTCCGGTAAGATTAACAGCCAGACGAAGATTGAAGACACCGGTGTAATATCTTTGGGCCCCTACCAGTTTGCCAACTGGTACTTTACCCAGTATGGCAGAAAAGAAGGGGTGGTAGATTTAGTAAAAGCTCTCCAGCGTTCCAATGACATCTTTTTTTATAAAGTAGGTGAGTGGGTGGGAGTGGAAGCTTTGGGGGAAACTGCTAAAAAGTTGGGTTTTGGGGAAAAATCGGGGATAGATTTACCCGGTGAGGCTAAAGGACTGGTTCCCGATGATGCCTGGAAAAGAGAAAATTATGGGGAAGGGTGGTATCCGGGAGATACTCTGCATATGGCCATCGGCCAGGGATTTTTGCTTACTACCCCGATGCAGATTTTGGGGGAGACAGCTTTCGCAGCTGCTGACGGAGTGGTGAACATTCCCCATCTGGCTACTAAAATTACCGATCCTTGGGGGAACCAGACCAAGGAGTTTCACTTTGGTCCTTTGGAAAAGAATGTTTTCAAAAAAGAGGATGTCCAGCTGATACAACAAGGATTAACTGAGGTTCCAAAGACAGGTGGAACAGCCTGGCCCTTCTTTACCTTTTCTATTCCTACCGCCGGGAAAACCGGAACCGCTGAGTTTGGTGATCCTAAAAATGCCACCCATGCCTGGTATACTTCTTATGCCCCTTTGCCTTACCCCCAAATTGCCATGACAGTTTTAGTGGAAGCCGGAGGTGAAGGTTCAAGCGTGGCTGCCCCCATTACTAAAGAGGTTTATATCTGGTACTTTAACCCTGATAAAAATAACCTTAAAAGTTTGGATCCAAACCAGCAAGCTACTGGTTCAGGTAAAAGCTTAGGAGAATAGAGGTATTTATGCCTACACCTGAAAGGTGGAGAGCTATTGACACCTCTTGTATAAGTAGATAACCTCAAGATATGCCCTATAATCAGGCAGTTTTTGCTAATGGTGAGTTTTACCATGTTTATAATCGGGGTGTCGAAAAAAGAAGCATATTTCTTACAGATAGAGATTACCAGCGTTTTTTACATACCATTGATTACTACCGTTTTAAAAATCCTCCCTCTAAATTTTCTACCAGGAACAGTCCTTCTTTAAAGCAACGAGTTAAAGACGAAGCTATTTTAGTAGAGATTGTCTGTTTCAGTTTAATGCCAAACCATTTTCATTTTCTTTTAAGACAGGTTGATGAAGGTGGAATTTCTAAATTTATCAGCAAACTTGTAAATAGTTACACGAAATACTTTAATACCAGACATGTGCGAGTTGGGCCTCTCTTTCAGGGTGCTTTTAAAGCTAAAAGGATTGAAGATGATGAGCAACTACTTCATCTATCTCGTTATATTCACCTAAATCCCTTGGTAGATTATTTAACTAAAGATCTAACTCGTTATAAGTTTTCCTCATATCCAGAGTTTGTTGGACTGAAAGAGGGTTTTTGTCAAAGTCATCCTATTCTAGGTCAATTTACAGGGATGGGAGAATATCAGCGATTTGTGTTAGATCAAGAAGACTATGGAAGATCAATTAAATATCTAGAACGAGCTTTGGTGGAATCAGAATAATGCGAATAAGAACCAGGTGTAGGCATAAACCACCTGAGAGGTGAAGGCATGAAAATGAAGATGAAAAATATTGAATATTTATTGGCTTTACATTCTGTTAATGGTTTAGGACCAGTGAGACTTAAGGCTTTGCTGGACCATTTTGGAGATCCCAAACTGGTGTGGGAAGCTTCAGAAAAAGAGATTAAAAGTTTGGGAGTTCCTCAGCCAGTGGTGGAGCTGTTTCTGGAAACCAGGAAGAAGTTGGACCCAGAGAAATATGCCCAGGAAATGGAAAAGGCTGGTATCAAAGTCTTAACCATTTTTGATGAAGGATATCCCAGGCTTTTAAAAGAGATCTACGACCCTCCCTCAGTTTTGTATTACTGGGGTGAGATCTTACCCCGGGATGAGAGAGCCTTGGCAGTAGTGGGAACAAGGAAGATGACCTCTTACGGCAGACTGGTGACAGAAAAATTTACTCAGGAACTCTCCTTGGCTGGTTTAACCATCATCTCAGGTTTAGCCAGAGGAGTGGATAGCCAGGCCCATAAAACAACTTTAGAAAATAAGGGCCGGACCCTGGCTGTTTTAGGAGGAGGTTTAAAACATATCTTTCCCCCGGAAAATACTGAGCTAGCAAGGCTTATTGCCCAAGGTCAGGGAGCAGTGATTAGTGAGTTTCCTCCTGACCATCCCTCATTGCCCGGTAATTTTCCTGCCCGAAACAGAGTTATTTCCGGGCTCTCTTTGGGAACCCTGGTGACGGAAGCAGCAGAAGATTCAGGATCACTTATTACTGCCAAGTGTGCCCTGGAGCAAGGAAGGGAAGTTTTTGCTGTTCCCGGTCCCATAACCTCTGATTTGTCCCAAGGCCCTTCAGTATTAATCAAGCAGGGAGCAAGACTTGTCACTAAAGCTGAGGAGATTTTGGAAGAGCTGGGACTAGAAAGAGTGCAGAGTGCAGAGTTAAGAGTGAAAAATGAGGTGAAACTTACAGAAGCAGAGAGAGGAATTGTGGAGTGTTTACAAAGAGAAACAAAACACATTGATGAGATCTGTAGGGAGCTGGGTCTTGGTGCTGCTCAGGTTTCCGCTGCCTTGATTAAGATGGAAATTTTCGGAGTGGTAAAAAATTTGGGTGGAGGAAATTATGTCAGAGTTTGCTAAGATAAAGGTAATATAAAATGATAACCAAAAGAGAGAAACTCTTTTTACTGAGCTTAATTGTTGTTCTAACTACCGCCTTTTTAGTGACTATTTTGAGCAAAAAACCTGAAGGGTATAAGAAGGGTGTCTCTGAGGAAGGAGATCGGGCGGTAGCGGTAGCCCAGTTGGTTTATCAAAGAAGGGTTACTGAAGGAGTGGATTTATCTACCGGACCGTGTTTGTCCAACGATCTGATGCCGGGGTGGGTCGCGGATTTGGTCCACAGTCCCCGCCAGCCCGTTGATGATTTACCGGAAAACCAATGTGTGGCTTTCCAGGAAGGCCGGGCCCGACACTTTGTAGAACTGGATCTGAAAGGAAATGTTGTGAGAGCAAAATAGATGAAATACCTGTCCATACCTGTCCATTTAATAAGATTTTGGTATCCGGAAAGCCTGGTGGTATTTTTGCGGGTCTGGAGAAATTCCCTCCAATATTTAGAAGAGGATTTGGCAGTAGGTTTAATGTTCAAACTTCTTTTTGCCCCTCTTTTTCATGACTCTACGATCACCGGAAGGATGTTAAGTTTCTTCTTCCGGGGCTCACGGATTGTGATGGGAGGCTTTGCCTTTATTTTTACCACCATCTTCATTTTTATAGTGGGTTTATATTGGTTTCTGCTTCCTGTTTTAGTCTTTTTCCTCAAAGATTATTTGGCACTTCTTTCCCAGGGCCTGATCTTTTCAGGAGTAGTGCTTTTTGTAAACCACCTCCTTTCCCACCCCCATAAAAAAATCTGGCAGGTGAAAAAGGTGGAAGGGGTCTGGCAAGCCAGTTTTGTAAAACGGTCTGATTTAAAAGCAGAGAAGCTTCTGAAATCTGAAGGGGTAAAAAATCTGGCCCTTTATCTGGAACAAACTCTGGAAGGCTTAAATAAGCTTTCCCTGCAGTGTCCGGAAAAAGAGGTGCTGCAAAAGGTTTGGGAGCTGGGAAGAAACTTGAAAGTGCCCTATCTTAAGCCTGAACATTTCTTTGTGGCAACCTTGATGTCTACTCCCGGTATCGAGGGGCAGCTGGAGAAGCTGGGGTTACAGGTGGAGGATTTTGTGGATACGGTGGATTTTTTCCAGAGAAGAACGAGGGAATGGAGGATGGTGCCTTTATGGGATGAGGATTTCCGGGTCAAACACCTTCGGGGGGTGAACCGGGGGTGGTTGGGGGTTCCTACCCCTGGCTTAGATTCTGTCTCCGAAGACCTGACCAGGAAAGCTGCCGGGGAATATATTCCTGATTTTGTGGGCAGAACCCACGAAGTGGCCCAAGTGATGAGCATCTTATCCATGGAAAAAGGGAGGAATGTAGTGTTGGTGGGAGAACCGGGAGCAGGGAGAAGTGCTTTGGTAAATTATCTGGCTAAGGTCATTGTTTCCGGTGATGCTCCCCAAGCTTTGGCTACCAAAAGGCTGATGAGACTGGATTTAACCAAGCTGCTTACCGGGGTCCAAACTCAGGGGGAGTTGGCGGCCAAGGTCAAGGAGGTCTTTGAGGAAGCATCATTCTCCGGAAACATCATTGTCTTTGTAGATGAAATCCAGGATATGGGGATCGGAGAGGCTGCAACTTCTTTTAACCTCTACTCCTTAATGCTGCCCTACATTGAATCGGAGGATTTCCAGTTTTTAGCTACTACCGAGCCGAGTAATTTTACCAGGATTTTAGAAAAAAATGGGGCTTTAGTAAGACTCTTTACTAAGATAGAGCTTCCCCCGGCCACGGAAATAGAAACGGTAGATATCTTAAAAAACCAGGCCATTATCCATGAGAGGTATCGAAAGGTGAAAACTACCCTGCTGGCCATTAAAGAGATGGCCCATCTTGCTAAGGAGTACCTTCATGAAAGGGTGATGCCGGATGCAGCGTTGCAGGTTTTTGAAGAGTGTTTGGCAGTGGCACAAGATGGCTGGATTAACCGCCCGGTGGTGGAAAAGGTGGTCAAAGAAAGGGTTAATGTCCCTATCGGTGAGGTGGAGGGACAACAAAAGACCCAGCTTCTGAACCTGGAAAGGATTATCCATCAAACTATGGTGGATCAGGTGGAGGCAGTGGAGGCGGTGGCCAAGGCCTTAAGAAGATCAGCTGCCCAGCTCAGAGATAAAAACAGGCCCATTGGCTCCTTCCTTTTTGTGGGACCCACCGGAGTTGGAAAGACAGAGTTGGCAAAAATTTTGGCCCAAACCTACTTCCAGGGCAGAGGTAACTTTTACCGTTTGGATATGTCAGAATATCAAACGGCTGAAGCCATTTCCAGGTTAATTGGAGATACTAACAATGAAGGGCTGCTAACCCAAGAGGTGAGGAATAAGCCATACACTTTAATCCTTTTAGACGAGTTTGAAAAAGCTGATTCTAAAATTCTTACTCTTTTCCTTCAGGTATTAGATGATGGGAGGTTAACCTCAGGTTCAGGGAGAACGGTGGATTTTACCAACACTATTATTATCGCTACCTCCAATGCTGCCAGCTTAACCATCGCAAAGGGGTTGGGGACTGGAATGAGTTATGAGGCTTTAAAGAAGCAGGTGAGCGGGGAGCTGCTAACTATCTTTAAGCCGGAGTTAATAAATCGGTTTGATGATGTAGTTCTCTTTAAACCTCTTTCACCTTCTGATCTCCAGCAGGTAGTCCAGATAAAACTGGCAGGGTTACAAAAACAGTTAAAGGAACAGGGTTTTGAGGTGGATTTTGATTCAGGACTAATTCAAGCTTTAGCCCAAAAAGGCTATGATCCGGTTTTAGGGGCCAGACCTTTAAGAAGGTTAATTCAGGACACTTTGGAAGCCAGGTTATCGGTGATGATTTTGGAAAACAAACTTCCCAAAGGAGAAAAGTTTATCGCTTCCCAGCAGCTCCTTAACTCATAGTTTTTGACTTTAAGACAGAGAAAGGCTAAAATACTAGGCATGGTTGAGGGTGAAACAAGCAATAGAGAGAACGGTCTCGAGACTGTTAAAAATGTTTTAAGAAAGTTTAGGGGCCGAGCCCGGTGGGTAAGTTCTGAAGTTGGCAGCTGCGGAGTAAGGACTGCGGTAGCGATGAGTGTTGTGGCGTTAACTGGTGTAGTTGGGTTTATGACCCTTGCTTCTTTGCCGCTTTTCGAGTCCAGACCTGGTCCAATATTAGCTACTTCTGCCTCGGAAAAACCAAGAGTGGTTCAAATTCCTGCTCCCACTCCCACCCAAGAGTTGGACTACATTAGACGTGGGATGTTGGAACCTACTCCTGTTGCTGGTAGGAAACCTCTTGTTGTTGAAGCGACTTTATCTCGAGGGAAAGCTGTAAATGGCTTGGTCTTTGGTGATTGGCTACAGCTTGCAGAGTGCCCCGATGGTTCTTATGGATGGCAGGTGAGATATCTTAATGGAGTACAAAGTGATGGTTTCTTTAATTCTTCAGGGGGTTTTACTAAATCTAAGGGTCCTAGATCTTGGGGTTTGATTGTTTATGATCGGCTTTACATAAACCCAAAGAAAGATCTGGGTACTTATGAAGGTTCTGGGGTCTTAGAATGTTTAGCAGGACATATAGGATCCAGCAGGGTTACTGAAAGCCGTTCTTTACAATACAGAATTGAACTTACCCCCTAATTAAGCTACTACTGGTTAGTAGTTGATCCCGATATTCCGGGTCTAGGTCAGGATTTCTTAGAATAGAATCACGAACATTATTTAAGACGACTACTACCAACACTCTTTCTCGAAAGGGGCAAGGTAGAGGTGATAAACTTTTTTGATTAGGACTGAATTCCACCGGGAATTCATATTTACATCCTATACAGCGAATGATAGTTGATACTGTGTTAAAAGCTGGATTTTCCTGAGGGACACAAAAATCACTATTACATGGGACATCAACTTGAAAAGTTCCATCGTTTCCATTTATACCGCCAGGGATGGTTCTTCTAATAATAAGCTCAGAAGGAAAAGAAGCAGGGAGCTGGTGAAGCGTTTCCCTAACTTCTAGAGAAGCCATGTTCTCATTACTTTATTTAAACTATCTTTCTTTGTCAAGAGCAAATTTAAATTTCGCTTAACATCATGACACTAATTTGACTTTTGGACAGATGACTGAATTACTCCGCCGAGAACTTCCTGATATGGATGCCCCTACTTTGGCGGAAATGTTAAGAGATCTCTCAATGGCGCTTTATCTCCGAGCAAATAAACTTGCATTAGAAAAAGGGATTATTATTGCTGACACAAAATTTGAGTTTGGTCTTAGGCCTGATGGAACCCTCGTTTTAGCAGATGAATTTTTGACCCCTGATTCCTCCAGATTTTGGCCGTTAGAAGGATACCAACCAGGTAGATCTCAGCCAAGCTTTGATAAGCAATATGTCCGTGACTGGGCTGCTGCTACAGGTTGGGATAAACAGCCTCCTGCTCCCGAGCTTCCTCATGATGTTGTAGAAATGACTATAGCTAAATACCTTGAAGTTTACAGAAGACTTTTTGGTCCTAAGTTGTCTGCTCTTGAACCCTCAGTTCGTA
Organism: bacterium; assembly: GCA_030647265.1. Lineage (GTDB taxonomy): Bacteria > Patescibacteriota > Microgenomatia > Daviesbacterales > UBA10151 > JAUSJM01. The sequence continues at coordinate 24,322 of JAUSJM010000001.1, read as the reverse complement.
GATCAGCTGCTATTTAATCCACACTTAGTTAGTCTTGACAAGGCTGCTACACTACATTAGCGTTATCTAATATGCAAAACCTGGTAATTGTGGAATCACCAACTAAAGCTCGGACCCTTTCCAAGTTTTTGGGAAGCAAGTACCAGGTAGAAGCATCGATGGGGCATGTCAGGGATTTGCCTAAGGCTGATCTAGGGATTGATGTGGAGAACAACTTTAATCCCAGATATATCATTCCCAGGGATAAAATTAAGAGGGTTAATGAATTAAAAAAAGAAGCTTTGGGGGCTAAAACTTTGTGGTTGGCCACAGACCCTGATCGGGAGGGAGAAGCCATAGCCTGGCATATAAAAGAGTTAGTTAGTTCAGGGTTCGGGGTTTCTGGTAAGAAGAAAAAAACTATGAACTATGAACCAAAAACTACAAACCAGATCCATCGAGTGGTTTTTCATGAGATTACTGAAGAAGCTATTAAAGAGGCTTTTGATAATCCCAGAAACTTGGATATTAAGTTAGTGGACGCCCAACAAGCCAGGAGAGTTCTGGATAGGTTGGTAGGTTATAAACTTTCCCCCCTGCTTTGGAAAAAGGTGAAAAGTGGGCTTTCTGCCGGCAGGGTACAGTCTGTAGCTTTGAGGTTAATAGTAGAAAGGGAAAGGGAGATTGAGGCTTTTAAACCGGTAGAATATTGGAGTATCGAAGCGGAGTTGATATCTGCTCGGGGTCCTGTCGCTTCGGTATCTCAGGTGCGTCCTCGCTCGCTTTCGCTCGCTGCGGTCGACGCCCGAGATCTCTCCTCTGCGCCACCCCTCGCGAAGTTACTTCCTAATAGCTTTGTTGCTAATTTAGTAGAAAAAGATGGCAAGAAGCTGGCTATTAAAACCTCGGCTGAAGCAGAAGGACACCTCAAAGCTTTGGAAAAAGCAGAGTATCAAGTTTCTAAAGTTACCCAAAAAGAGGTCAGAAAATATCCTGCCCCTCCTTTTACCACCTCTACTCTCCAGCAGGCTGCTGCTAACAGATTGGGCTTAACAGCTAAAAAAACCATGATGATAGCCCAGGTTTTATATGAGAGAGGCTTGATTACCTATATGAGAACTGATTCTGTAAATTTATCTGACCAGGCTTTAAAACAAGCCAGAAGTTTTATTGAACAAAACCTGGGAAAAAATTACCTCCCTCCCTCTCCCAGGCTTTATAAAACTAAATCCAAAGTAGCCCAGGAGGCTCATGAGGCTATCAGGCCCACCAACATCCAACTCACCTCGGAGAAGTTTAAAAATCTGGAAGGGTTAACTCGGGAACACCTAAGAGTTTATGACCTGATTTGGAAAAGGATGGTGGCTTCCCAGGTGAAGGAGGCAATCTCAGATCAAACTACAGTGGATGTGACAGCTAACTCTTATACTTTTAGAGCTACCGGTAGTGTCATTAAGTTTGAAGGTTGGTTGAAGGTTTATGGGAAGGTGGTGGAAGAAGGTGAGGAAGAGGGTGGGCAAGCTTTACCGGAGTTAACAGTTGGGGAGCTGCTGGAGCTTCTAAAGCTGATTCCCGGGCAGCATTTTACCGAACCACCACCCCGGTTCAATGATGCTTCCTTGATTAAGAAACTGGAAGAGCTGGGGATTGGCAGGCCTTCTACTTATGCCTCCATCCTGGCTACTATTTTAGATAGGTTTTATGTGGAAAGGCAAGAAAAAAGGTTTTTTCCTACTCCTTTGGGGATAGCAGTGATTCTCTTTTTAGAGAAGAATTTTGCTAATATTTTGGATTATGATTTTACAGCCCAAATGGAGGATGAGCTGGATGAGATAGCCCGGGGGGAAAGAGAATGGAGACCCACCATTAAAGAATTTTATGAGCCTTTTTCTAAAAAGCTGGAAGAGGTGGAAGAGACAGCAGGAAAAGTAGAGATAGAAGCTGAGGTGGTGGATAGAGATTGTCCTGAATGTGGGAAAAAGTTACAAATTAAATATGGGAGGTTTGGAAAGTTCTTGGCTTGTACCGGTTTCCCTGAATGTAAACACACGGAAAATTTGGAGGAAAAGCTGGATATCCCTTGTCCCGATTGCGGGGGAGAGGTAGTCCTTAGAAAAACTAAAAAAGGCAGGCCTTTTTATGGATGTAAAAATTACCCAAACTGCAAATTTGCCTCCTGGACCAAACCAAAAAAATAATGTAGGATTCTTTTATAGAAGAAAGGGGTGATTTAAATTGAGTAGAGAACAAAATGAAGGAGGGGTGGTTGTTATTATAGTTGATCCTGATATGGTTAACGGCTATGCTGGTGAAGTACTTTTACAAGCTGAACAGGTTCCTAAGAGCCCTAAAGTGGTGGAACTATCTAAACTACCTCAGGCCAAAAAGACTCCACCTTACCTGGGATAAGCTGGCTATTGACATAGCTTCCCTAAATTTGTAATTATATTGAGGGCCTCTGATTCTGCTCGCTTCCCCCCAAAAGTTTAGGGTATAATCAAAAACGGTGAAGTATATCTTTGTTTCTGGTGGAGTTATTTCTGGTATCGGTAAAGGCATTGCCACTGCCTCCATTGCCCTCCTCCTAAAATCTGCTGGCTATAAAGTAGCCCCCCTAAAGATGGACCCCTATTTAAATGTTGATGCTGGGACCATGAACCCTTTGGCTCATGGGGAAACTTTTGTTTTAGATGATGGTAGGGAGACAGATCAGGATTTAGGACATTATGAAAGGTTTTTAGGAGAAAGTTTAAACTCTACTAATATTGCTACTCAGGGCAGCATTTACCTTTCTGTGATCCAAAAGGAAAGAAACCTGGAATATGACGGTGATTATGTAGATATCCATAACGTTACTCAGGAGATTTTGGAACGAATTAATGAGGCAGGAAAATCCAGAAATGCTGACATTGTTTTAGTGGAAATTGGAGGTACAGCGGGTGAGTATCAAAACCTCCTCTTTTTAGAAGCTAACAGACTGCTCAAGTTGAAAAAGCATGATGATGTTATTCATATTCATGTAACTTACTTGCCTGTCCCATCCTTCCTGGGGGAGATGAAGAGTAAGCCAGCTCAGATGTCAGTCAAAGATTTAAACTCTGCTGGTATCCAACCCGATATACTACTGGCCAGGTCTCCTCTTTCTATTGATGCCCCCCGGGCCAAAAGGTTGTCCTTTAATACCGGTATTGAACCGGAAGATATTATTCCAGCCCCTGATGTGAACAATATCTACGAGATTCCTTTACTTTATGAAAGTAGTAACTTAACAAATAGGATTTTGGAAAAATTAAAACTGAAGAGAAAAAATAAAGATCTGAAAGAGTGGAGAAAGTTTGTGAGCCAGGTAGAATCTGCTAAAACTAAAGTGAAGATCGGCATTGTGGGGAAATACTTTACTAGCGGGGCAGGGGTTTTAGTTGACTCCTATATCTCGGTCATTGAGGCTCTAAAACATGCTGCCTACTCTTTGGGCTTGAAGCCAGAAATTGATTGGATTGATTCAGGGAAACTTCTGGAAGATATTAACCAATTAAAAGATTATCAGGGGATTATTGTTCCCGGGGGTTTTGGATCTCGGGATATCGAAGGCAAAATTGAGGCTATTAAATATTGTAGGGAGAATAAAATTCCCTATTTTGGACTTTGTTATGGAATGCAGTTGGCAGTAGTGGAATATGCCAGGAATGTTTTAGGACTTGATGGAGCTAACACTACTGAGGTGGATGCTAAAACGAGATATCCAGTGATTCATATTATGTCTGATCAGCAAAAAAAGCTTTTAGAAAAAGATTATGGAGGAACAATGAGGTTGGGAGCTTGGGTGTGTTCTCTAAAAGAGAATACTTTAGTAAGAGAGTTATATGGCACATTCGGCAAGCTCAGTGCAGGTAAAACTACAATTTCTGAAAGACACAGACACAGATATGAGTTTAATAATGAGTTTATGGGAAAATTTTTAACCAATGGTTTAAGGATTGCTGGTACCAGCCCTGATGGGAAACTGGTAGAAATAATAGAGTTAAAAAATCATCCATTTTTTGTAGGAACTCAGTTTCACCCAGAGTTAAAATCCAGGCCCTTAGAACCTCACCCATTATTTTTAGGCTTTATCAAAGCAGCAGCAAAAGTTCAAATTGGTACTTGAAAAATTTTGGGATGTTGGTAAAGTAGTGTCAAATCCACATATGCCAAGGCCAAAGCTAAATTCTCATCATCAAGATCCTCAACTCATCAAACAACTGGAAGAAAGTTTCCATCAATTTTTACGATCCCAATATCAGGTAAATGGAGAGGCAAAAAATGAGGGAAAGCCTGACCCCTTTAGCTTAACCGGAACTCTTCCTGATTGGGCCCTGAAGGAATATATAGGGAAAGGAATTATTAAAATTGACCCTCTCCCGGAAGATTGGGAGAGTTGTGTAGATGAGGTTTCCATTGATTTTCATTTGGGCAACAAGCTTCGAGTTTTTACTAACGATGGTTTAAATACTATCGATACACGTTATACCACCAAAGAAGAGATGGAACAAATGATGAGGTTGGTGGTACTTAAACCCGGCCAGCCTTTTGTGCTAACAGAAAATGAGTTTGTGATTGCTACCACTAAAGAAAGATTAAGTCTGCCGAAAGATATTGTTGGTCAGCTTCATGGTAAAAGCAGTTTAGCCAGAATTGGAGTAGTAGTTCATTCAACTGCAGCTCGCTTTGACCCAGGTTGGGATGGTTGTCCAGTTTTGGAGTTTGGGACTTTTTTGAAGGGTAAGAAGATTGTGATCTATGAGGGAAGCTCTATTTGTGCTTTTTCCTTTGAGAGGATGGCTTATCCAACTGATCGAGGTGTTGCCGAAAACCTCCATCCCTATACACGTAGTGATAGGCCAGAGGTATCCAGTTTCTCCAGACAAACTATGGACAAACATGCCAAAAACTGAGGATAAATTTATGGCTAAACAAAAACACCCTGAATACCAATATCTAGATTTATTAAAAGAAATTCTCAAGAGTGGAGTAGAGAATATCGATGAGGGAACGGGAGCCAGGACTCTCAGTGTTTTTGGCAGGCAAATTAGGTTTGATCTTTCAGAAGGATTTCCACTTCTGACCACTAAAAAAGTTTACTGGAAAGGTGTTTTACAGGAGCTTTATTGGTTTATCTCCGGGCAAACTAACATTAAGTATCTGGTGGATCAAAATGTTCATATCTGGGATGATTATCCTTACAAAATCTATAAAGAGAAGGTAGCTAAAGGGGAAGTTTCGGAGATGACTAAGGAAGAGTTTGTGCAAAAAATTGCTGAGGATGAGGTATTTGCTGATAAATATGGACATCTATATCATGTTTATGGGGATTTTTGGCGTCATTGGCCAACTAGAACTTCGGGAAAAACCATTGATCAGCTAAGGTGGCTCATTAATGAGATTAAGGCCGACCCTTATGCCAGAAACGCGGTGGTTAATGTCTGGAATCCGGAATATATGTATAACATGGCTCCTAATCCGGATGAGGCGGTGAGATTTCCTCTCTGCCATATTCTCTATCAAGTCAGCGTTAAAGGGGGGAAGCTTAATTTGCAGCTTTATCAAAGAACGGCGGATATGTTTTTAGGTGTGCCCTTCAATATTGCCAGTTATGCACTTTTAACCATTCTTCTGGCTCAGATTTTGGGGTATAAACCAGGGGAATTTATTCATACTTTTGGTGATGCACATATTTATGATAACCACTTTGATCAGGTCAGAGAACAGATTAAAAGAAAGCCTAAACTTTTTCCGACCATTACTATCGATCCTTCAGTCAAAGATATTGATGATTTTAAACCGGAGTTTGTGACCTTAGAAAATTATGATTCTCATCCACCTCTAAAGGGAGAACTTTCAGTAGTAGGTGGTTTTATTGCTGGTAAAAAGGTCAGACCTCCTCTTTCTGCATGAATAGTTCTAAGCTTAGTATCATTGTGGCTATGGGGAATAACAGGGCCATTGGCAGCAGCAATGGGCTGCTTTGGCATATTCCCGCTGAGTTAAAGAGGTTCAAGGAGATCACCATGGGTCATCCTATTATTATGGGTAGGAAAACCCATGAATCTATTGGGAAAGCACTCCCCGGAAGAACCAATATTGTTATTACTCAGGATAAAAATTTTAAAGCCGAAGGAGTAGAGGTGGTTCATTCTTTGGAGGAAGCCCTTCGACTCGCTTCGTCAGCTCCGGGCAACAATGAAATTTTCATTATTGGTGGGGGACAAATTTATGAACAAGCCCTGTCTTTAGCAGACAAGCTTTATTTAACTCTAGTAGAAGGTGATTTTCCGGAGGCAGACACCTTTTTCCCTGATTATTCTGATTTTAAAAAGTTAGTTTCTGAAACTCTCGGAGAAGATGCTGGGTTTAAATTCAAATTCTTAGAACTAGAGAAGTAAATAGATTCCTGAGGCTCCAAGACGTCCTCTTGCGAAGCCGGAGAATTTTGATCTGGATAAATACCTCTTTACTAATAGCGACCAACCATTTACCATCTACCATGCTATGGCAGTGCTTGGTTTAGATGAAGTTTTAAGAAGAGTGAAGGAAGAAGCTCTCCTGGAGAATTTGGGAGACCGGGAGTTATATAACCCTGAAGGTGTGGGGATGGACCTTCGTTTAGGAAAAGTTTTTAAAATAATAGAGGGTGGGGCTTTTATTGAGTGTGATAGTAGTGCTGGATTAGGTTTAAGAAAAGGGGTTAAAACAGAGGTTCTGGCTGAGTACAAAGAAGATTCTAAAACCCAAGAAGAGGTAATTATTAAACCAGGAGATTATTATTTAGTTCAGACTTTGGAAACAGTTAATACTCCAGAAGATGTGATGCCCATGATTTATCCCAGAAGCAGCTTATTTAGAGCTGGTCTACTTCTATTAAATTCCAAAACAGATCCAGGTTATAAAGGATCTTTAACCATGGGACTCAAAAACTTAAGTGAGTTTGATGTGAAACTTCAGATGGGAGCCAGAATTTGTAATATGGTCTTTTATAAGATAGAAGGGAAAACAGTGAACTACAGAGGTCAGCATCAAGGTGGGAGGGTCACCCCCCATGAGGTAGAACAACAGGTTTAGAGTCAGGTATCTGATCAGGACGGATCACAGTTGATATGTAAAATCTCATTAGTGCCTCAGTGAGAACTCTTTTTTCTCTTTGGGCCGATTCAACAGAATCACTTCCATGGACCAGGCTGTTTGGCATAATATCCAGCAATCCATGTTTTCCTCTGATAGAGTTGGGGCCAGCTTGCTCCGGGTTTGTTTTGCCCATGGTTTCTCTCCAGTTAGCTACAGCATCTTTTCCCTCTATAAACAAAACAGTTAAAGGGCCAGAAGCGGTAAAACGGACCATAGTGTCAAACAAACAAAATTCCCCAAAATTATTGTAATGATTTTTTTGTGGCATAACTTTGTCTTGATATTCTTCTCTCAGGGGAGCATAAAAAAGTCCTGCTTCGGTTTTACCTAGACCAAAGTGTAGATGGTAAGCAAGCCTCTCCCGGCCAACCATACCCAAAATAGCTTCTGCTGCTTGTTCGTCAGTTGGGGGTAAATCTTTGCCTTCATGAGCATTGGGTTTTATCAGCCCGATGGTTAATTTTCCTACTGTAACCATTTGATTTACTTCCTCAGAGGAAAGAGCAGTGATTATATCAACAATTTTTTGCCGGTCTGAAGTGCTAACGGGAGATAAGCCACACGTTCTCCATTGTGTTATCGTTTTCCAAGCTTCTGTCCGACTAGAGAAACAATCGGGAGTTTGCAAATCACGTAAAATTGAAGTTTCAGCTGACATTTGAACTAATTATATTCTTTCAAATTTATTAGTCAATAGTTTTATTAGAGTTATATCTTGTAGTTAAATTTTAGGGGCTTGACGAGAAACTGTAAGAATTGTTATTTTAGAATGTATTTATCTGCCGTGGGCAGATTTTTTGTAGGGATTATTATGGAACAGTGGGCAAGAAAACATTATGAAGCACCATCTGTGTGTATCCAGTGCGGGCAAGTACTGGATGGTAAAGACAGGGGCACTCTTGACCACTATATTCCACTTTGTGTTACCGGTTCGGAAGCTGAGAGGAAAAAAGGGATTGACCATCCTTTTATAACAGTTGTAAATGATCCTCATAACTTGTTCAGAGTTTGTTGTGAGGGGGAGCACGCTGACCTAGATGCCAAAAAGACTGCTGCATTCCTTGGATATGATCCTGAAGGAGATGATGTTCAAGCTTATCTGGCAAAAATAGGGCAACCTGGCACAGAGCGGGGTGATCCTGTAGCTTTGGTGCAATTTTTAATGGATAACTATCCTATTACTGCAGATCCCAGGTTTAGAATAGTTCAAATAAGAGGAATGATTACAGTCAATAACTTGTTAAGAAGAACAGCTTACGGACTTAATGGGGAATTACATCCTGACTTAAAGGCAAGATATTACAAGGCAGCAGCTCTTATTGGTCCTTTTAACAGACGCTTGAATAGTTTAAGGAAGTAATTTCTATTTTGGTCTTGATTTGTCTACCCTGCTTCTGTTAAAATAGTTTTCATCAAACATCTACTGTTTTAGTTTTCCTGGAGCTCCAGACGGTAGAGAAGTTGAAGGAAAACATGAAGATTACCATTCCTTCCATGCAGGATCTGTTGGAAGCAGGTGTTCATTTTGGACACCAGGTTCGTCGTGGCAATCCCCATATGAGGGAGTACATCTTTGGAGTGAGGGAAGGTGTCCACATTATTGACTTAGAGTTCTCTGAAAAATTACTTCAACAGGCTGCTGAATTTGCTTATAACCTGGGTAAAGAGGGTAAAGTAATTCTTTTTGTGGGTACTAAAAAACAGGCTCAGCCTATTATTGAGGAAGCTGTTAAAAAGGTGGGAGCGCCATATGTTATCTATAAATGGGTGGGAGGAACTCTCACCAACTTTGATGAAATTAAAAAGAATATTAAAAAACTTACTGATCTGAATGAAAAAAAGGGCAAGGGTGAGCTTTCCAGGTACACTAAAAAAGAACAGCTGTTAATTTCCCGGAAGCTGGAAAAGTTTGATAAAAGCTTAGGAGGGATTGCCCAGATGGGGAAGCTTCCTGAGGCCTTGTTTGTGGTGGATTGTGTCACGGAAAAAACAGCTCTAATGGAGGCAGCCAGGATGAAAATTCCCGTTATCGGGGTTGCTGACACTAACTCCGATCCCATGATGATGGCTTATCCTATCCCCAGTAACGACGATGCCACCAAATCCATTAAGATTATAGTAGAGACCATTGCCAAAGCTTACGGGGAGGGTTTAAAAGAAGGTGGGCATATCACAGTAACGGTCTCAGAGGAAAAGCCTAAAAAAGAAGAGGAAACTGATGAGTTAAAAAAGATTGCGGAAGAAGCAGTCAGTCCCGATGTGGCTGCTGCTGAAGAAGAGGTAGAAAAAGAGGTTGTGGCAGAATCAGAAAGAGTTGTTTAATGGCCATTAATATTAAAGATTTAAAGAAACTAAGAGAAGAAACTGGGGCGGGAATTGCCGATTGTAAAGAGGCACTCAGTATATTAAATAACGATGTTGGTAAAGCTAAGGAGTGGTTAAAACAGAAGGGTTTAGACAAAGCTGCTAAGAAATCAGACAGAGAGGTTAAGGCAGGTCTCATAGAAACTTATTCCCATGGTGGAAGAGTGGGAGTAATTGTGGAAGTCCTTTGTGAAACAGATTTTGTAGTTAAAACTGAAGATTTTAAAAACTTAGCCCATGAACTGAGCCTACAAATTGCTTCCATGAACCCTTCTTCACTGGAAGAACTGCTATCCCAAGAGTATATCAGGGATAATTCCCAAACAGTGGAGCAACTCATTAAATCGGTCATCGGAAAATTAGGGGAAAACATTCAGGTAGGAAAGTTTGCTAGAATAAAGCTAGGAGAGTAATGGATCCAGTCCTTACAGAAACAAATCAAAGAATCCAAGCAGCTCTGGCTCATTTTAAACAAGAGCTTTCTACTATCAGGGCCGGCAGAGCTAATCCCACCCTGATTGAAAATGTTCCAGTGACAGCTTATGGAGCAAAAATGAAGCTGGTGGAAGTAGGAACAATCTCTGCTCCCCAACCCACCCTTTTAACTGTCCAGGTTTGGGATGTAAGTTTAGTTCGTGATGTCATCAAGGCTTTACAGGAGGCAAACTTAGGACTAAACCCTGCTGCTGAAGGGCAGGTCATCAGACTTCCCATCCCTCCTCTGACTGCAGAGAGAAGAGAGGAGTTTATAAAGTTGGCTCACCAAAAGATGGAACAGGGAAGGGTAGAGATTAGGCAGATCAGACAAGATATTAGGGAAGGTTGGGAAAAGTCTCAAGAAGGAGGAGAGTTTGGAGAGGATGAGTTTGAAAGAAGAAGTAAGCTACTGCAAGGTCTGGTGGACAAAGCGGTGACAGAAATTGAGGAGTTGGGTAAGACAAAAGAAGAAGAGTTAAGCCAGGTATAGGTTGGTATGTTTGTAATTATTTTCCTTATCACCTTATTGATTTTGGTTGTTTCCCATGAGTTTGGGCATTTTATCAGTGCCAGAAAATTTGGGGTCAAGGTTTTGGAGTTTGGTTTTGGTATTCCTCCCCGGGCTTGGGGTAAAAAAATTGGAGGAACGATCTATTCCTTAAACTGGCTGCCTTTGGGTGGTTTTGTAAGGCTTTTGGGGGAGGATGAGGTTGATAAAAAGGTCTTGTTTAAAAAAGACTCCTTTGCGGTCAAATCCGTTTGGCAAAGGTTGGTGATCGTCGTTGCCGGGGTGGCCATGAATATGATTTTGGCCTGGGGATTATTTTATGCAGTCTTAGGCCTGCAGGGTTTCAAAATCCTTTATCCGGTACTACAGCCCGGAGTTTATGTGGCTGATGTGGAAAATGGTTCTCCTGCCCAGTTTTCAGGAATCAAACCCGGGGATCAGTTTGTGGCCATAGACAATAAGCCTGTCGAGAGTATTGAGGGAACCAGCAGCTTTATTAAAAGCAAGCCGAATGTTCCTTTAACCATCACTCTGGCTAATGTTGATACCCAAAAACAAAGGCAAATAACGGTTACTCCCAAGGAAATTTCACCGGGTCAGGGTAGGATTGGGGTAGGTTTCTCCATTATTCCCTTTAAGCAGTACACCACTTTACCAGAGAAGATCCTTTCTGCTCCTTCTTACTCCTGGGATTTGATTAAACTGACCTTTAAAGGTTTGGCTACAACCATTTCCGAGTTGGCACATCAAGATTTTGGTAAAGCTTCCCAGTCTGTTACAGGGCCGGTCGGACTGGCTGTAGCCACTAATAATATTGTTAGTACCGGTGATGTGGCCTTATATTTGTGGTTTATGGGGCTTATCTCTCTTTCTCTGGCAGCAATTAATATTTTGCCCTTCCCAGCCCTAGATGGGGGAAGAGCTCTCTTTCTTCTTATAGAGGGAGCTTTTGGCAAAAGAGTAAATCCTGAAGTAGAGAGGATTATTCATACCATCGGTATGGCCATACTTTTAACTTTGATTTTAATAATTACCTATTCTGATTTAAGGAAGTTTTTCTTTTGATTACTTTTTGAGCACTTGACAAAGATTGAAAAAGTGTTTTAGACTAAATAAAGAATTATGAAAAAAATACCGGTTGCTCTTTCCTTAGGTGTGGCTACTCTTCTTCTGAGTGTTACTTCTGTATTAGCCGTTAAGCCTGATATTACCGGAGCAGGAGCCGGAAGAGCTACTATAACTCCCGGAGTTAATACAGTAGGTAAGCAAGCCACCGCTCCCGGAAAGTTAAAAGCCTGCCAGGCCAGGGAAGCGGTTGTCAAAAACCGTTCCGCTAAAATTGTCGGGATGATGGATAATATGCTGACAAAGTTTAGCAGCATCTCCGGAAGAGTTCAGAATTTCTATACCAATAAAGTTGTACCGGGCGGACAGACAGTAGAAAATTATGATACCCTCGTAGCTGATATACAGAACAAACAGGCATCAGCTCAGGCAGCCCTACAAACAGCGAAAAACGATGCAGCTGCCTTTAGTTGTACCAGCGGAACTCCCAGGGATCAGATGACTGCTTTCCGGAAAGATATGCAAGCAGTAAAAACGGCCTTAAAGGACTTTCGTACTTCTGTGAGGAACTTGATTGTGGCTGTACACTCGGTAACGGGAGCTGAAAACAGCGCTGAAAGTGGTGGGGGAAGGCCTTCTATAACTCCTGGTCAGGGCCAGACTAGGAAAGCTACTATTACCCCGGGTGCCAAAGGTAAAGGGGCAGGAGTGCCAACAACAACTCAAGGAAGTGAGGCGGGACAATGATGGAACAAAATAAGGAACAAAAAGGTATCGCCCAAATATTAATTATTGTGTTGATTCTGGTAGGAATTGCGGTAGGGGTTTATCTGGTGCAACAAAATACAGATTTCTTCTCCGATGCCGCTTCTAAGAAGAAAGAGGTTAGCCAATCTCAAAAAACTGTTCCTGGCCAGGTTGCTAAGAAAGGTGAGATAGAAATTAAAAGCGGTCAGGACTTACAGAAAGTGTTAACAGACTTGGACAACACTGACATCAATGCCATGGATCAGGAACTTTCCCAAAACGATTCCGACGCTGCCTCTTTCTAAGCAAACTACCGTAAATATACCTTGTCTTCTTAGGCTCCAGAAAGTACAATTTATAGGTAATGAGATATTCCCAGCTTTTTCCTAAGACCATCAAACAAGCTCCTGCAGGAGCAGAATCTGTTAACCACCAGCTTTTAGTGCGGGCGGGGTTTATTGACCAGCTAATGGCCGGGTCTTGGACGCTGTTGCCTTTAGGTTTTAGGGTAATCTCCAAAATTAACGATATTATTCGCGGAGAGCTGAACTCTACGGAGGCTCAAGAGATGTTAATGCCTCTTTTGCATCCCCGTGATATTTGGGATCAAACAGGACGATGGTCGGATCCGGATGTTAAGGAAATTATGTATCAGTTTAAAGATATCCGCGGAAAAGAGTTAGGGCTCTCTTTTACTCATGAGGAGATTGTCATGAATTTACTTGGCAAGTACGTCCGTTCATATAAAGATTTGCCTATAAAAATCTACCACTTTTCCACTAAATTTAGGAATGAACCGCGGGCTAAATCAGGAATTTTGCGTGGCCGGGAATTTTTAATGAAGGACCTTTATAGTGCTCATGTCTCGAAAGAAGATTTGCAACAGTATTTTCAGCAGGTAAGAGAAGCTTACCTGAAAATTTTTAACAGAATGAAACTAGAGACAAGAGTGGTTGATGCTTCAGGTGGGGTATTTACTGAGGGTTTTACCCAAGAATTTCAGGTCATATCTCCAGTTGGTGAAGACAGTATTTTAGTTTGTGAAAGTTGTGATTTTGCGACTAATATTGAAGTATCCCAGGTAAAAGAGGGAGAAAAATGCCCACGCTGTGGGGGGAAGATAAAGATGGTTAAAGCTATCGAAGTAGGGCATATTTTTACTCTAGGGACCAAGTACTCAAAAAACATGGGAGTGTTTTTCTTGGACGAACATGGTAAAAAGCAGGATCTTTGGTTTGGAAGTTATGGCATTGGAGTCAGTAGGTTGGTAGGAGTGTTGGTGGAAAAATTTCATGACGAGAAGGGGATTGTTTGGCCGGAGGCTGTAGCTCCTTTTAAAGTTCACTTAGTGGGGTTGGATCTGGATAACAAGGAAGTTATGGAAAGGGCTGAAAAAGTTTATAAACAGCTTCAAGCAGAGGGGGTGGAGGTATTGTTTGATGATAAGGAAGGAGTGTCAGCTGGAGAAAAGTTTGCTGATGCAGATTTAATTGGTATTCCCTACAGAGTGGTTGTTTCCAAAAGAACAGAGGAACAGCTTGAGGTGAAAAAAAGAAATGAGAAAACAACTGCTTTTGTTACTGTGGAAGAACTTCTAAAACAACTCTCTCATTGATTTTATCCTGGGTTTCTGGTAAATTACTAAAGTTATGGTAACCAAAAATATTGTCAAGCAGCCCAAAGCTATAGTGGAAGTTTCTGTGACTGTGCCTTGGGAGGATATCCAAAATAAATGGAATGAGGTCCTCCAAAAGCTCTCTTCGGATCTGGAACTCCCGGGGTTTAGAAAAGGCCAGGTGCCTCTTCAGATGGCTGAACAAAACTTAGGGCAAAAACTTCAGGATGAGTTTTTAAAAGCAGTTATGCCCCAAGCTTTAGTGGATGCCTTACAGGGTAGCAACATTGTTCCTATTGATTACCCAAAGTACCAACTTGTCTCATTTAGTAAGGGACAGCCTATCTCTTTTACAGCTACAGTTACGGAACGCCCTGCAGTTACTGTAACAGATTACCACAATATCGCTGTGACCCGTCCTCCCCAAAAAACCATCACCGACGAAGATGTCAATAAAATAATTGATGACCTTTTTAAAAGATGGAAAGCCCGGGGCGGAACACCTGCTCCAGCTGCTCAACAACCCGGTGGTGACGGATCACAAACTACGCCCGGTGCTGGTGGCTCACTTACTTTCAACCAGCCTGCTAGCCCTGCTCCGGCTGTAAATGATATCTCTGCCTCCGCTGCAGCTTCGGCGGACAGGCCTGATGATAACTTTGCTAAAGCCATGGGAGCTCAAAATCTAGTGGACTTAAAAGCCAAGATAAAGGCTGATTTAGAGAATGAAGCCAAATATAACAATGAGTTGGATTATGAAGAGCTAATTTTACAGGAAGTGGAAAAGTTGACCACAGTAGATATTCCCGAGATCTTAATTGAAGATGAGCTGTCCCGGATGTTAGTGCAACTACAAAGAAGGGTCTCTGATATGGGGCTTTTATTTGACGAATATCTAAAAAGCCAGAATAAAACTTTAGATGGTTTAAAGGCTGAATGGAAACCACAGGCAGAAAAGAATGTCAGGATGGAATTGGGGCTGGCTGATATTGCCCGCCAGGAAAAGATTGATATTGCCGAGGCTGAATTGCAGGTGGAGATTGACAAGATCCAGGATGCTAAACTGCGCGCTCAGTTTGAACAACAGGAACCGCGACTTCACCTTCGACACTCTTTAAGACAGATCAGAACCCTCGATTTCCTCAAAACTATCACCAAAACTGCCTAAAGTGGTACAATACCAGTAAAAGGGGAGGTGTAATTATATGTCCATCGTTATCAAACGTGGGCCAAACGACAGCACTGATGCTGTAATCAGAAAATTTCAGAAAAAAGTTGCTTTAGAAAATGTTGTTCAAGAATATCGTGATCGGGAATATCATAAAACTCAATCAGAAAAACGTCAGGAAAGACGGGCGGCCAGAATGAGAAAGATCATGAGAGCCCGAATGTACAACAACAATTAATGCTTTCAGAAAAAATCCGTTCCGATTTACAACAAGCCCAGCTGAAAAAGGAAGAGATGAAGGTCTCAACTCTGCGGCTGCTTTTATCAGAGATAAGTTATGCCCAAATTTCCAAAGGCGGGGAGCTTTCCGATACGGAGGTGGAAACTGTGGTAGCCCGGGAGCTTAAAAAAAGGCGGGAGGCAGCCTCCGGTTTTCGCCAGGGAGGGCGGGAGGAGCAGGCTCAAAAAGAAGAAGCAGAAGCAAAGATCCTGGCAGAATATTTGCCGGAGCAGCTTTCTGATGAGGAGCTTCAAAAGATTGTTGATGAAGCAGTGGCAAGTAGTGGGGCTACCTCTATAACAGAGATGGGAAAAGTCATTGGGGTCGTCATGGGTAAGGTGGCAGGAAGGGCAGAGGGAGCAAGAGTGAGTGTTTTAGTAAAGGAGAGGTTAGGTAAGGGTTAAGATGTTTAGTGTTATAATCTCCTCAGATTCGCGTTATCAGGTTAATAAAACTGTGCTTCTCAATACTGCGGTAAAGTCTTTAGAAAGTCATGGCCTAAAAGGTCAGGTGGAGATGGAGATTAATATTATAGGTGATCGAAAGATGCATGATCTAAATAAAAAGTACCGTAATTTAGACTATACAACTGATATCCTAACCTTTGCCCTGGAAGATCCAAATCCTCAAAATGCCCACGAGATGTCTCGGGTGGGTTTTATAGCTTCTCCCGACCATATGCTTCGTCTGGGTTTAATCTGTATCTCTTACCCTCAGGCAGTAGTTGATGCTTTGGACGATGGTAAATCAGTAGAAGAGGAAATTGTTTTTTTGGTAGACCACGGCATTAATCATCTCCTCGGTTTTCACCACGGCTAAGAAGGTAAAAGTGTGAGATAACTAGTTGCTTTTTTAGGCTGTTTCTAGTTAACTGAACAAAGAGTAACTTTATGGTTTTGTATCGCAAGCACCGTCCCCAAACCTTGGATGCCTTAGTCGGCCAGGATCAGGTAAAACAGGCCTTAAAAGCAGCCTTGGCTTCCGGTAAACTTTCCCATGCCTATCTATTTTGCGGTCCCCGGGGAACTGGGAAAACTTCTACCGCCAGAATTTTGGCCAAGATGGTCAACTGTGAGGGTCAAATAGATCAGTTGCCCTGCAATCAATGTTCTTCCTGTCTGGCTATCTCTGACAGTTCAAGTTTAGATGTGGTGGAGATGGACGCTGCCTCCAACCGCGGTATTGAGGACATCAGAAATTTACGGGAGAATATAAAACTTGCTCCCTCTTCATCCAAAAAGAAGGTCTATATTATTGACGAGGTTCATATGTTATCCGGGGATGCTTTTAATGCTTTCTTAAAGACTTTGGAGGAACCCCCTTCCCATGTCTTATTTGTTTTAGCCACCACCGAGGTCCAAAAAATTCCCCCCACCATCCTTTCCCGGGTTTCCCGGCTGGATTTTAAGTTGGCCAGTGCGGAAGAATTGAAGGAGGCCCTAAAAAGGGTAGCGGAAGCAGAAAAGATTGTTGTTAGTGATGAGGCTCTTATAAGTTTAGCTAAAAAAGCTCAGGGGAGCTTTAGGGACGGCATTAAATTTTTGGATCAGCTGTCTAATTTGGGGAAAATAGATGTGGAGTTGGTGGAAAAAAACTTGGGGACAGGTTTTTCAGAAGGAATTTTGCTGCTTTTAGAAAGCGTTGCCAAGGCAGATGCTCCGGAAGCTCTGAAAAAACTTTTAAGGCAGATAGATCAGGGAGCCCAAACTAAGGAGCTCACCCTTTCTATTTTAGATACTTTAAGAGAGTTGATACTTATTAAAAATGGTTTAGGAGAACAGCTAGTCAAGGTGGAGATTGGAGAAGAAAAGTATCAGGGGCTGGCTAAGCTGGCAGAAAAATTTGAGTTGGAGAAGCTTTTAGAGATGGTTCATCATTTCCAAAAAAGTTTGGAGTATGGGAGGTTTGTTTCCATCTCTTCCCTGCCTTTGGAGCTGGCAGTGGTGGAAAGCTGCAGGGGGAGAGTTAAGAATGAGGAGGGGGCTGATGAAGTGAAAAAAGAAAAGGAAGTAGTTATACCCCAAGTTGCAATGGACAGTAAAGGTGAGATAATGGAAAAGGTGAATACCTTATCCTCTCCAAAAGATCCCTCCCAGGATCCGGATATTAAAAAGATTATAGATAAATGGAGCTATGTTTTGGAGACTGTCAGGCAGTTTAACTATTCCCTGGAAGCCTTGCTCCGTACTGCCAAACTGGTGGAGTGTAACCAGTCTCAGATAATTATGGAGGTGCCTTACTCTTTCCACCAGAGGATTTTGGAAGCTCCCAAATCAAGAGACCTTTTAGAATCTATCTTTGCTGATATTTTAGGGAGGTCCCTAAAGATTTCTACAGTTTTAGGACAAAGACCCCAAAACAGGGAGGAGCTACAAAATATTGAGGTAGCTGCTGATGATGAGATCGTAAGAATTGCCTCAGAAATCTTCAACTCCGATCAGGTGAACTGATTTTACCGTCTTGACTAGTCCCTGTTGGTTCTATTAATCTAGGCACATGTCTTCTAAAGTTTTTAAATTAATTGATAAAGAAAAAGTCCGTCAGGTTACGGGTTTGGAGATGATCCCTTCAGAAAACTATGTTTCAGAAGATGTCTTGAAGGCTTTGGGATCAATTCTTACTAATAAATATTCAGAGGGGTTTCCTCATGCCAGGTATTACGGGGGGAATGAAGTTATTGATGAGATCGAAATTTATGCCCAAGATTTAGCTAATAAATTATTTGGTACTAAATTTGCCTGCGTTCAGCCATATTCCGGGTCCCCAGCTAATTTTGCTGCCACCATGGCTGTCTGTAACCCTGGTGATGTAGTGATGGGACTAGCCCTTTCTTCTGGGGGGCATTTAACCCATGGAGCTAACCTTTCTTTTTCCAGCATCTTTTATAAAGCAGTCAATTATACAGTAGGGAAAGATTGGCAAATTAACTTTGCAGAGCTGGAGGCTCTGGCTAAAAAACATAAACCCAAAATGATTTGGGTTGGAACCACAGCTTATCCCTTTAAACTGGATTATTCTAAATTTAGAAAAATTGCCGATTTGGTAGGAGCATGGTTAGTAGCTGATATCTCTCATATTTCCGGTTTGATTGTGGGAGGAGTTCATCCCTCTCCGGTAAAATATGTAGATTTAATTACCACCACGACTCATAAGACTTTAAGAGGCCCAAGAGGGGCAATGATTTTAGTGACTGAGAGAGGATATAAAAAAGATCCTGAGATTAAAGGGAAGATTGAGAAGGCTATTATCCCTGGGCTTCAGGGTGGCCCACATAACCATCAAACAGCAGCCATAGCTGTAGCCTTGGAAGAAGCCTCCAAACCTGTCTTTAAAAAGTATGCTGAGCAGGTAGCTAAGAATGCTGCCGTTTTGGCAAAAGAACTGGGAACTGTTTCAGAAAATCATCTTATTCTTTTGAGCTTAAATGATTATGGTTTTGGTATGGGTTATCAGGCCCAGGCAGCTCTGGAAGCTGCTGGAATTACTGTCAATAAAAATACTATTCCTGGAGAGCCTGTTTCTCCATTTTATCCGTCAGGGATAAGATTGGGAACACCAGCTTTAACTTCCAGAGGAATGAAGGAAAAAGAGATGATCAAGATTGCTGGATGGATCAAAGAAGCTTTGGAAGAGATAAGAGGTTATGATTTGCCCAAAGAACAGGAGGCAAGAAAAGAGTTTATCAAAAAAGTTAAAGCTAAGATGAAGGAAAACCCCAAGCTTAAAAAGATTAGGAAAGAGATCTCTAAATTTGCCTCCAAATACCCAGTCCCAGGAATTAAATAAAGGGACACCCCTTAAAGGCCCGCTTCGCCCGTGACTTGCGTCGACGCAGGCGCGAAGCGAGGCGAGCCAGGCCTTTTGAGGTCTGAGGTTGGCATTTTTTGGGATAACTACTTTGAAGAATTAAATCTAGTATAATTACTTTCTATGGATCAAAAGATTATTGATGGTAGGAAATGGGCTAAAATTCATGAGGAAAACCTTAGGAGAGAGATAGAAAAGTTAAATATGACACCTCAGGCAGTGAATATTTTGGTGGGAGATGAACCTTCTTCTGTTTTATATACCAGGATCAAAGAAAATAAGGCCCAAAGTTTAGGGCTTGATTTTAAAACATTAAGGTTTTCTAAAGGTACTTCTTTTTCTGAAGTTTTAAAAACTATCAATAGATTAAATACTGAAGTTGATGGTTTGATGATTCAACTCCCCTTGCCTCAGGAATTTTTAGGGGAACATCAATCAGAAGAATTAACTGGAATTATTGATCCCAAAAAAGATATTGATGGGCTAACGGGAAAAGGCTCTTTTCCTCCTGCTGCTGTGGGAGCTATTTTATCTCTGTTAAGAGATGAGGGAATAGAAGTGGCTGGGAAAAAGGCAGTAGTGGTAGGAGCTTCTGATTTAGTAGGGAAACCTGCAGCTTTTGAGTTAGAAAAGCTGGGAGCTATGGTGGAGATTTGTGACAGTAAAACAGAAAATTTGAAGGATGTGACTTTAAGTGCTGATATCCTAGTTTCTGCTACCGGGGTTCCGGGATTAATTACTGGACAGATGGTAAAGGATGAGGTGGTGGTAATAGATATTGGGGCTGAAAAGGTTGATGGAAAAATAGTAGGAGATGTGGAATTCCAATCTGTTTATCCCAAAGCCTCTAAAATTACTCCGGTTCCGGGTGGAGTAGGACCAATGACGGTAGTGACTTTGATGGAAAACATGATAAAATTAGCAAAAGAGAAGGAATAAATTCTATGGGTTTCATGGATAATCTAAAACAACTGGGTGATTTGAAGAAGATGAGGGATCAGGCCATGGAGGTCCAAAAAAGGCTTAGTGGTATTAAGATTACTGTGGAACACAAAGGAGTGGTGGTAGTGATGACTGCTGATCAAAAAGTGATCTCCATTTCTGGAGAGTCTGATCTGGAAAAAGTTACAGAAGCTGTGAATGAAGCTTTAAAACAATCCCAAAAAGTAGCTGCTGAAGAGATGAAAGGCTTGATGGGTGGTATGGGTCTTCCCGGAACGTAAGTTACCTTTAAAAGTAATATAAATCCTATTATTTGAGCCTGTAATTTGTTAGAATATACCTTATTATGGCTACCATTCCCAAGGTGGTAAAAGATTTAATTGAGGCTTTTGAAAGGCTTCCCGGAATTGGACCTAAAACTGCCCAAAGATTAACATATCATCTCCTTCATGCTCCCAAAGAAGAGGCAGCAGCCTTAGCCCATGCCGCTTTAGATTTAAAAGAAAAAACTGTCCTTTGTGAAGTCTGTTTTAATATCTCGGAGAAAAGCCCCTGTGAGATTTGTTCCGATCTCTCCCGGGAAAGATCAATTGTGGCTGTAGTAGAAGACCCTTTGGATGCCTTGGCTTTAGAAAAAGCAGGTTTTAAAGGTCTTTATCATGTCTTACATGGATCAATCTCTCCTTTGGAAAACATTGGCCCGGAAGAACTAAGAATCAGGGAACTTTTACCCAGGTTGAAAGACGGAACTGTCAAGGAAATTATTTTGGCAACCAATCCCACTATGGAAGGGGAAGCTACAGCGATGTATATTGACAGACTTATTTCTCCTTTGGGAGTAAAGGTGACACGGATTGCCCGGGGCCTTCCGGTGGGAGGAGATATAGAATATGCTGATGAGACAACTTTAAATCGGGCCTTGGAAGGAAGAAAAGAATATTAAGTGCTTAAAAATTTTCAACTTAAAAACGGTCTTCAGGTAGCTACTTTTGATCTTCCCAGCCTCCGTTCCGTGCATCTTCGCATTATTGCCAAAGGAGGTTCTTTGGTGGAGAAGGCTTCTAAAAACGGAGTAGCCCACTTTATGGAGCATATGTTGGTGCAAGGTACCCCCTCTTTACCTAACGCTGAGGAATTTTCTTCTTTTGTAGAAAGCTTGGCAGGAAATTACGGAGCTTATACTGAAAGACTCCTGATTGCTTTTAATATCACCGTGCCGGCAACACACTTGGAAGACGCGGTCAGAATTTCCAGCGAGGTTTTCTTTGAACCTTTATTTGTCGAGGCTGCTTTGGAAAAAGAAAGGCGGGCAGTGATTGAAGAGCTTAAACAAAACATGGATTCTCACTACTTCGAAATTTCCAAATTTTTCCGCCACAACCGTTTTTTACCTCGCCATCCTTTAACTTTAGATCCGGGGGGGACTGTAGAAACGGTCAGCAAACTTAAACGCCAGGATTTAGTAGATTTTTGGCAGAAATACTTTATACCGCAAAATGCTTATCTTTTAGTTTCAGGAAGGTTTGAGGAGAACAAATTGAGGGCCCTCCTGGAACAATATTTTCTGAAGGGTAACGGGAAAATTCCTTTCCCGGGTTATCCTCATCTAAGTGATAAAGATTTTTCCCAGCGGGGAGTTTATATCAGAACTGATCCTAAGTTGGGAGCAAATTACATAGATTTAACTTTTCCTTCCCTGAGTCTGTCTGATAACTTGCCAACCAGGTTAAAACAGAACCTGGCACTGGTAATTTTGGGAGGGTTAAGAAACAGCAGGTTGTTTAAGCTTTTAAGATACCAGAAGGGGTTGGTTTATGGAGTTCATGCCGGAGCAAGCTTACTTCCGAACTTAGGCTATGTCTATATTACCTCGGAGGTTACTCCGGTACGTCTGGAAGAGGTCGTGACCTTAACTCTTTCCGAGCTAAAAGCTTATGTGGCGGATGGTCCCACGGAAGAGGAGTTAAAGTTTGTCAAAAACTATCTTTCTAACCAGTGGCTGATGGCCTTTGACCATCCTTCGGCTATTGCCGGGTGGATTGAAAATGATCTGATGTGGAATGATGCTATCAGGTTGCCGGAAGACTATATTAAGATGGTTTCTGATATGACAACTTCCGATATCAAAGAGGTCATGCAAACTCAATGGGATTTTGCTAAGCTTAGTTTAACTGTTCAGGGACCTATTGAGGACACTCCTGAAGTAAAAAATCACTATGAAAGGATTCTGGAAGTTTTACCATGAGTGATGGTGGAAGATCAGGCATAGGCCAAATGGTGGGAGAGATTCAGGAAGCAGTAGTCAAACCTGTGGTAGATGAGGTGGGGAAAGCTATTGAGGAAGGGGCTCAGGCAGTAGCAGGAACAGGGCAGTTTGCTGTAAAAGTGGATCCTCAGGCAGAACAAAAGAAAAAGACTGATGAAGCTCAAAGAAAACAGTGGGCTTTAAGGGTTATAGAATGGAATAAAAAATTACAGGAAGCTCAGGCTAGAGTGAGACAGGAACAACAACAAAAAGAGATGGGGAAAAGGAATGAAGAAGAGGAAAAGAAGAAAGTAAAACAGTTTGAGACTTTTGAAAAACAACAAAAAAGACAGCAGGTTCAACAAGTAGCTGAAGCCCAAAGAAAAACAGAGATCAGAAAAGGAGTAGGTGGATAGGGTTTTTTTTGTGTTATAATCTATAGGCTATGTCGATAGAACAAGGGAATGGTGAATTTGGTGATAGAGAAACCGATTTTTCTCACGAATCATTTAGAAAATATGTTGAAGGTTGTACCGAAGTCGCCTTAGGTCTTCATAGTGTTGTGGAAAATATTCGGGCTAAGGGGAAAAAACCAGTAATCCTGATACCTTCCCGAGGAGCTGTCCCGATTTTTCTTTTAGCCCACCAAGCTTTAAAGGGATTAGATCCAAATCACTTCTTACTTGATCCTAATAAAGTTGATTATTACCCCAGCGGAATTTTTGAATTACTATCTCGTAATAGTATTGCCCAATCTGCATTTAGCAAAAGCTTGGGGGGAGACTCTGGGGGCCCGGGGGCGGATGTAATTTTATATCCCTTTACAGCTGATATTTCTTTAGAGACTAAAGGGGAAGAATGGCTGGCTCGTCGGTTAAGAGAGTCGTGTGCTAAGGCTTTTTGTGAGTTGGTTTTTAAAGGAAATGAATATCCCGAAGATTTGGCTTGGTACTATTTCTTGATGGGTAAGATGAGAGAAGACCCTCAAGATCCCCCGAGTTTACGTCCAAAAAATATTGTTTCAGATCTAAAAAATTATAAAAAGGGAGATGGTGCAGAGATAGTATTGATTGATACGGTAATTTCCGGAAGAGCAGCTAGAGATATCGTTTCTTCCTTTGCTGCTCTTAACTGTAAAGTAACTCCTATATTAGCTGTTGACACAAGAGGAGGAAGTAGGTTTCAAGCTTCAAAAAAGGCTGAAATTGAAGCGACTATGGAATGGGAATATATTGGTGAACAGACACCATTTAAAGAATTTCCCCTTATCACCGAAGATAAGGGTGCGGCATTATTAGGGGTTTCCGCTATAAATTTTGGTAATTTTAATCAACCAGGATTTTTCCGTAGTGCTGATAAAAGGTTTAAAAATGATTTTCTTCCCCAAAGTTGCGTTTGGGATTTACCCCCAAACGCTCTAAGGTCTTTTTATCTCGATCTCTTCTATAATTTTTTGGACATATGTAGAGAGGAAGCAGTAGACCAACATACTACTGACTTAATTGCCTTTGAAGAAAAGCTTAAGCCTTTCCTTGGTCGAGTGGGAGACGTTTCTGAGTCGGAAATTAAAAAAATAGTGAAATTAAAACAATCCTCAACAGGCAAAGAATCTGCATCTCATATTGTTAGTGTTACGTTGACTCCAGAAGAGGCGAGGGAATGGGTTAAGGATTTTGCAGAGGATTTGTTTGAACCTAAAAGACCTAAGTAAAAGTATTTTCCTATTTTGCCTATTGACGTCTGGTAATCAGCATTGTAATTTATATGTTAAGTAAATTAACTTTTGTGTTATGAAAGAAAGTTATATGGCAGAAAGAGATTGTTTAGGGTCTAGATAAGTTAACGCACTACTAAAGTGCTAGAATAGCTTGTCTGGACAATGTATAACAAATATCTAAAACGTTCACACCTTTCTGAGCACCAATTCCGTCATCTTTTGAGATGTTTCTGCCATGATTATACAG
>JAUSJM010000024.1 GCA_030647265.1 bacterium | reverse complement strand
AAGATCCTTTACACTGTATGTGCTATTGATATAACCTCGATGTGCATTAAGAGTGGATCTAATTTTTTTAATATCTAGCTTCACAAATTAATTATACTCTCAATTATCACCCTTGACAAATGGAATTAAGACCTATAGAATCCAAGCAATATGCCAGCCAGAAAAATTGCTAAAAAATCAGAGGAACTGCCGCTTTTAGAAGAAAGTTCTGTTTTGGTATCTCCAAAAACTCCTTCCAAAACAGATTTGTTCCTAAATTTGATCCAGGAGATTTCCCAGCTTCAAACTAAATTTGAAAAGTTACAAAAAGAGATCTCTGAAACACAAGAGACTTGGGTTTTAGAACAACAAAATCATCAAAAAGAGGTTGAGGACCGAAACCGCCAGGAAGAACTCTCTCGAAAAAGGGACCAGGAAGTTTATGAATACGAAAGCGCGCGCCGAAGAAAACAAGCCGAAGATGAGTTTGCTGATAAAAAGTCTGCCTGGATAAAAGAGCTCAGCGAGCAGCAAAAAGCCATTGAGCAAGACAGAAAAGAGTTGGAAGAGTTAAGACAAGTCGTGGCTGGGTTTGAGTCAGAGAAAGAAAAAGCTGTAGCCTCAGCGCAAGCAACTCTTCAGAAAGAGTTAACCACTAATTTTGAAACAGAAAGAAAACTTCGGGAACAGGAAATTAAAGCAGAGAAAGAGCTATTAAACCTTAGAATTCAAAACCTCACCACGGACAATTCCCATCAAGTAAGAGAGATTGAGTCACTCAAGAAATCTTTGGAAGAAGCTACCAGACAAATTAAGGAAGTAGCTGTCAAGGTCATTGAATCCGGTAGTAATCTTCCTAAAACAACCAACCTGGTTGAATAATATATACCAACAGAAAAATAATTCTATTCATTACCTGCCACATCGGGTGTGTACAGTTCTTGTGTGATAAATATCACACCTCCGATGTGCGATTACCATACCAATATCTTTAGATTACCCAGATTTTGCTGATTGATTTTCTCTAAAAAATATGTATTCTTAAAGACAAGATGCTCGAGGCGAGACCATGCTGCAAATGTAAAATCAACCCTCCGGGTGGAGCAGAACATATTACCTTCGAACACGAAGGTGCTCCAGTTACCATCTTTAAAAGCGGCATCGAATGCCCCGATTGCACCAGGTTGGAATGGTTAGAAGCCTTTCAAAGATATGGCGATGAGCTAGTTACTATTCAAGACGGCCGACCAACCATTAATTGGAGATTTTATGTTAATAAACTAGAGGCTAGTAGGTCAAATGAAATCGGAATTCATATGAATCATTTACTAGTATCATTAGGAGTATTATCCTTTGAACCTCAAAACAGTTGGCATATTACTGCCGCAGGATCAATTCCTTTAAATCCTAGATTATTAACCTCACATGCAGGCTTCAGAAATTTTGAAGATGCGACTGAATTCGCCCGATTGAGATATGCCGGTACGAGATATCTTTGGGCAATTAACTTTATCAGTAAAAGTATCTTCATGGACGAAGTTCTAGCTCAGAAGTCTGGAAAATCTGAATCTTAATAACTTACTCTGCCCCACCGCTTTGGGCAAAGTAATCATCAGCATTTTTCACAAGTACATCCCGGGGTTTTGCTCCCTCTCCTACTCCCACTACCCCTGCTTCTTCCAGTTCATCTAAAATCCTGGCAGCCCGGGCATAGCCTACTCTCAGTCTTCTCTGTAGCAGTGAAGCTGAAGCCCGATCATATTGACAAACAGTCCTTACCGCATCCTCAAAGAGGTCATCCTGGCCCGAGCCTCCGCCTTTACCTCCCCATTTGCCTACCGGCATCTCTGTTACCTCAACCGTATATTGAGGAGCTACTCCCAAATTCTTTAAGTATTTTATAAGGTTGTTAATCTCTCCATCAGAGACAAACACTCCTTGGATTCTTACCGGTTTGGAAACATCGGGAGGCAAAAAGAGCATGTCTCCCCGTCCCAAAAGCTTCTCCGCTCCCGGTTGGTCAATAATAACCCGGGAATCAATCATCGAGGAAACGTTGAAAGCAATCCGGCAGGGAATATTAGCCTTGATAAGTCCGGTGATAACATCCACCGAAGGTCGTTGTGTGGCCAGCACCAGATGAAGACCGGTAGCCCGAGCCAGTTGGGCAATCCTGGTAATGGCACCTTCCACCTCTACCGGAGCAAACATCATCAAATCCGCCAGCTCATCAATTAAGATAATAATGTTGGGCAAAGCCTGAAAGCCTGACATCTCATTGTATCCTTGGATATTTCTTACCCCCACCGACTGGAAAAGTTTATACCGCCTGTCCATCTCTGCCATAGCCCATTTCAAAGCAGAAAGGATCTTTTCCGGCTCGGTAATAACCGGGGTTAAAAGGTGGGGGATACCGTTATAGTTGTTAAGCTCTACCCTTTTGGGATCAATTAAGATCAACTTTAACTCTTCCGGGGAGTTTCTAAAAAGCAAAGTGGTGATAAAAGCATTCAAAAGGATGGATTTACCGGAGCCCGTGGTTCCGGCCACCAGACAGTGGGGCATTTTGGCAATATCTACTACCACCGAAGAAGAAGAGGTATCCCTTCCTAAGGATACTGCCAGCTTTGATTTCATCCTGGCCATCTCTTCTGAGGCTAAAATTCCCTTTAGTCCGACCATCTCTAAAGAATGGTTAGGAACTTCAATTCCTACTAAGGATTTTCCCGGGATGGGAGCTTCAATCCTGACCGTTCCCGTAGGAGTGGCCAGTGCCAGAGCCAAATCGTGCTGTAAATTGGCAATTTTAGAGATTTTGGTCCCGGCAGAGATTTCCAAAGCATACTGGGTAACAGCCGGTCCGCCGTTAACCTCCGCCACCCGGGCCTGAATGCCAAAAGAGTCCAAGGTTTTCTCGATTAAAGCGGCATTTTTCTTAACATCACCCCGGTCCGCTGCTGTTCCCACCTTATCCGAGAGCAGTGTTAAGGGAGGATATTTCCAGATCTTACTTTGGCCGGCGACGTTTTGTACCAGTTCGTCTGCCACTAATGTTTCCTCAGAAGAAGCAGTCCTGGCAGACACCCTTGGCCTGTCTTCTACCCCGGAGACGCGAATTGGTATCTTTCTGGTCTCAAAATCGGAACCTCTGCCAAAACGGCCCCACAGGGGAGAAATCAAGGAGTGATAAATTCCGCTCACCGTTCCCACAAAAACTCCCATCACCTGGGAGAGTGAAGCGTTGAATAAAACCACTACTCCCGCCAGTAACACCCCTAGTAATACTGCTGCCGCTCCCAAAGAAGTAAGAAGCATTTGTAGTTGTAACCAGGTAAGATTTCCCAAACTTCCAGCAAATTCCGGGGAAAAAGGCGAGGTCAACCCTCCTAAAGCTGCCACAATGGCCAAAAGTCCCACCAAAACGTTAGCCTGAGCCAGAGACCACTTCAGCTTCTGCAGCACCAATCCTGCCACCAGAAAGATGACGGGAGCAAAAATTACCGTCCAACCTAAAGTTTCTTTGAGAAAGATCCTCCAAAAGTTAAGGTAAGAAGAGTCGGAAACCAGGGACACTCCGGACAACACCCCCAAAGTTAAAGCTATCAGAGAGCCTACAGCCACGACCGTTTTTTGACGGAGCTTTAGTTTCGGCAGCGAGTACATGGAACGACGTCTGGGCATATTTTCTAACTCTATTATATCACATTGTTAGTACTATAGGTTTATTACACTTCTACCACTACTGGTAATATCATCGGCCGTCTTTGGGTTTCTTCATAGAAATACTGTTCCAGGCTCTCCTCAATATGGCGGCGAATAAAGCGCCAGTCCAAAACTCCCTGGGGGTGGTCCGATAAAGCTGAGCGGACAATCTTTTTGGCTCCTTCCAAAAGTCCTTCCGCCTCTTTTTCAAAAACAAAACCCCGGGAAATTATATCAAGCTCCCCACCTAATTGGCTGGTTCGGGTATCCATAGGTACTATCACCAACACAATCCCTTCCTCAGCCAACACCCGCCTGTCCCTGAGCACGATATTACCCACATCACCCACCCCTAAACCATCAACATAAACATTCTTTGCCTCCACCCTGCCGTCAATGACTACCTGCCCGGGCCGGGCTGTCACCACCAACCCATCCTCTGCCAGTATCACCTTATCCTTACCCCAACCCATCTGCCCTGCCATAGAGGAAAAAAGTTTCATCTGTCGGTAAGTGGCACCAATGGGCATAACGTATTTAGGCCGGGCCAAATTAATCATTATTTTTTGCTCCTCTGCCGTAGCGTGGCCGGAAACATGCAGGTCATCGGTAATGGCGGTGTAATAAACATTTCCTCCCATCTTGGTAAGCTTATCAATCAAAGCATACTGGGCAGATTCCGAGCCCGGAATGGGGTCGGCAGAAAAGACGATACTGTCCCCTTCCTTAATGCTGACATACTTGGAGTCGTTGTTGGCAGCCCGGGAGAGAGCGGAACCGGGCTGACCCTGGGAACCGGCAATAATAATCATCAGCTTGTTATCGGAAAATCTTTTAATCTCATCGGAGGCAATGACCAGTCCCGGAGGCACCTCAAGGTAACCTAAATCCCGGGCTACCTGGAAATTCCCCTCCATGGAACGGCCTAAAAACGCCACCCTTCTTCCTGAAGCTGCCGCCACATTTAAAGCCTGCTGGATCCTGGTGATGTTGGAAGAGGTGGTGGTAAGAAAAATTCTGCCCGGGGAGTTCTCTTCAATTCTTTGAAAGGTAGGCTGAATGGTGCTCTCTGATAAATTATAGCCCTCTTTTTCTATCCTTAAAGCATCAATGAGCATTAAAAGCACCCCTTTATCCCCTGCTGCTGCGACCTTTCCCACCTCTGTTACCTGACCGTTAACCGGTGTCCAGTCCAGTTTAAAATCAGCCTGATGAATGACCCTGCCCACAGGGGTCTCTAAAACGATACCACTGGAATCGGGAACGGAGTGGGAAACTCGGTAAAAAGAGAGATTGAAAACTCCTAATTGGAGTTTACTATCGAAAGAGAGGGTGTTGATCTGATTTTTAGGCAGACGGTGTTCGGAAAATTTGGCCCGGATGAAGCCGGCGGCCAGTCTTTGGGCATAAATCGGGCACTGCAGCTCCGGCCAAAGATAAGGCAGTCCGCCGATGTGATCATCATGGGCATGGGTGATAACAATCCCCCGGATCCTCTCCTTTTTATCCCGCAGGTAGGAAATATCGGGGATGACCAAGTCTATCCCCGGCATAGCCTCATTAGGAAAACCCAAACCGCAGTCAATGATCACGATATCGTTACCGTACTCATAAATATACATATTTTTGGTGACATCACCTACTCCCCCCAGAGGGATAAGCCTTAAAACTCCATATTTATCTTGATGTTGTGGTTTAAAATGTCTTTTATCCATTTTTATCCTATATATTGTCCGATATTATCAGCTGTTAACTTATAAGGCCCAGAGGCTCCCTCCACCACCTGGCGGGCTATTTTCCTCACTATCCCCTGAATATTTCTCTGTAACGATCTGATCCCGGCATCAAAACCCAAAGGACGAACCACTTGCGGCCAGAGGCTCTCTTCTATCAACATCACTCCCCCCTCTAAACCTGCCTCTTTTAAAGCTTTCGGTAAAAGGTAATCCCTGCCGATGGTAATCTTTTCTTCGTCAGAGTAACCGGGCATCTCAATAACCTCTAATCTGTCCATCACTGCTGTAGCCACATTACTCAAATTGTTGGCGGTAGCAATAAACAATACCCGGGATAAGTCGAAGGGGTAATCAACGTAATGGTCCAGGAAGGCAAAGTTTTGTTCCGGATCCAAAAGCTCGACCAACACCCCCATGATATCGGCCCGGGTTTCCTGAGCTACACGGTCAATTTCATCCAGAAGCACCACCGGGTTGTTAACTCCCAAGTCATGGATAGTTTTCATGAGCCTTCCCGGTTCTGCCTCCGGTTTAATCCGGGATTCCCCCTTGAGCTCTCTGACTGATCCCAATCCTCCAAAGGGAATACGGACAATCTTTCTGCCTAACGCTTCCGCCACAGAGTAAGCCAGAGAGGTTTTACCACTCCCCACCAACCCCACTAAGACCAGTATCTGGGAAGGCATTTTTTGCCCTTTTCGTTTATTTAAAATAAGCACCGAAAGATATTCCAAGATCCTTTCTTTGACACTTTTTAGTCCGTAGTGGTGTTGCTCTAAAATCTCTGCGGCCCGGTGCAGGTCCAAAATGTCTTCACTGCACTTTCCAAAAGGCAGGGAGGAGTTAAAATCCAGGAAAGCCAGCTCCTTTTCAAACTCCAACTGAAACCCGGAGCTTACCATAACCTTCTCTAACCTCTCCAGCCTGGTTTGTAGTTTCTCTTTTAAGTCCGGAGGTATCTCAGGAGACTGCAGCTGCGCTTTAATGCGGGTTAAAATATTTTGTGTGGGGTTATTAGAATTTAGGGCAGTATTATCCATAAAAATTATTTAAGCATTAGTACACCGCTTAAGGTGTGATTTTGCACTTTCATTTTAATTCTAGCGACTTTTGTCAGAAGTTTAAAGAAGCCCTCGTCAAGTAGCTGAGGGGAAACACTTCCTTGCTTGGCTGCCACCGCCTCAGCCATCACCTGTCCCGGCTCTTCGATATCAACCATCATTCCGCCCATAGTTAACCTTTCGACTTTAAGCATCCCCCCAAAGGAGGCAGTTTTGTAAACTTCCTGGGAGGGATTGAAAATTCCCGAAGTCTCCTCCGCTCCAAACTCCAGTTGAGTAGGAGATATTCTTACCTCTACCTTCATACCTAAAGGGTCCTTTAAAGAGGGTAGCAGGTTAGAAAAAGCTGCAGCGTTTTCCTCACTGAGCTCTACTTTCAACCCTTCGGCCCATTTTTCGTCCACCCCCAGGTTTTGAGAAAATTGCCGTAAGGTTATTTCATCCTGGGGTGTTACCGCCAACTTTAAAAGCATAGTTTTGCCGTCTAAGCGAAGGTAGGCTTGGGAAGGAGTAATTTTCTGCTGCCACCCCGAGATGAAAGTCATGAGGTTCGTCGGAAAGGTTAGAGAATAGAAAAGGGCGGCCAAAGCCAAGACAAGAGAAGCGGAAGTAAGCAATATAGCGCGGGGCAAGGTAATCTTTATTTTCCCCATCTTGGGTCACACTTTTCATCTACCGAAGCGTCCGCCGGAACGGTCCCGATCAGAACGAGGTCCCCGGTCTCTACTAAATCCCGGCCTGTCAAACCGGCCCCTGTTTCTGTCAAATCCGCCCCCGGGCCTAAACTCACGTCTTGGGCCGCCAGAGAAACGTCCCGGCCGTCCTTCCGATTCCGGTTTTCTCTCTTCTCCAAAAAGCATTGAGAGACCGATCTTACCTTCCGGGGAAACTTCTGTTACCCGGACTTTCACCGTTTGACCCATCGACACCACATCCTCCGGATTCTCCACCCGTTCTGCAGCCATCTGGGAAACATGGACCAGCCCGTCTTTCCCAGGCGCAATCTCCACAAAAGCTCCAAAGGGGACAATTCTCACTACCTTGCCTTCAAAAACTTCTCCCGGCTCAACAGTTTTAAACATTCCTTCCACTGTCTCGACCGCTTTCTTAATTGATTCTTCTGAAGTGGAAGAGATCATCACTGTACCGTCATCCTCAATATCAATTTGGGCTCCGGTACGGGCGATAATGCTATTAATAGTTTTGCCGCCTGTACCAATAAGCATGCCAATCTCTTCCGGCTTAATATGGATAACTTCAATCTTGGGAGCATATTTAGAGATCTCTCCTGCTTTCGGAGCCACTTCTTTAATCTTGGCCAAGATAAATTCCCGGGCCTTTTTCCCTTGCTTTAAAGCCTCCTCGATAATGGCAAAAGTTAAACCCTGCAGTTTGGTATCCATCTGGATAGCAGTGATCCCCTTGACCGTGCCTGTTACTTTAAAGTCCATCTCTCCATAAAAATCTTCCACCGCTTGCATATCAGTAATCACTTGAAACTTACCTTGCCCTGAGCTTGTCGAAGGGTCTGATAAAAGTCCCATGGCAATACCTGCTACCGGTTCTTTCAAAGGCACTCCGGCATTCAACAAGGCCACGGTAGAAGCACAAACTGAAGCCATAGAAGTAGAAGCGTTAGCTGCCAGAACCTCGGAGACCACCCGCATGGCATAAGGGAACTCTTCTTCCGATGGCAAAACGTTGACCAGAGACTTTTCCACCAGGGCTCCATGCCCAACATCCCGCCGGGAAGGAGCGCCGATTCTTTTGACTTCCCCTACCGAGAAAGGATTGATGCTCATATTGTAATGGTGCATAAACCTCTTAGTGCTCTCTCCGGTCATCCCCTCCAAAGTTTGGGATACAGATAAGGGTCCTAAAGTAGCGATAGCTAAAACTTGGGTACTGCCGCGCTGAAAAACAGCTGAACCGTGAGTGCGGGGTAAAATACTCACCTTCATATCAAGAGGGCGGATCTCTTCCATCCCCCGGCCGTCAACCCGCTTGCCCTTCCCCAGCACCAGCTCGTGCATGATCTGTTTGGCTACCTTGTCAAAAATCCCAGCCATCAGTTGGGGAGTTAAAATCTCGGCATATTGCTCTGCCAAGGCTGCCTTAATAAGATCTCCCGTAGCCTCATGCCAAGGGTGATCCTTGTCTGACAAAGCTGCCTCGATCTTGGCCCGAGCTACTGCTTCAATATCCTTTAAAGCTGTCTCTTCAATCTCCTCCGCCAGTTTAGAATAGGTCTGTTTTTCCCGGCCTACCTCTTTAGCAAACTCGTTTATCAGAGTAACCAGCTGTTGAGCCTCTTTGTGGCCTTCCTGGATAGCCTTCAACACTACTTCATCAGACGATTCTTTGGCCTCTGCCTCGATCATCGCTACTTTCTCCGCAGTGGAAGCTACCAAAAGATCCAGGTCCAGATGTTCCTTTTCTTCCAACTGGGGGTTAAAGACAAACTTGCCATCTTTTTCTCCCACATGGACTACCCCTAAAGGCCCAGCCCAAGGAAGAGAGGAAGCAGTTAAAGCTGCAGAAGTACCGATAAAGCCCAGGGTTACCGGATCGTTGATACCGTCAAAGGATAATACCGTAATAATAACTTGCACTTCGTTATGAAATTCTTTAGGGAAAAGGGGACGGATGGCCCGGTCAATAGCCCGCCCAGCCAGGATAGCTTCTTCGGGGGGTCTTGTTTCCCTTTTAATAAACTTCTGAGCAGTGATCCTTCCTCCGGCATAATATTTTTCTACATACTCTACAGAAAGAGGGAAATAACCAAAATCTTCTTTAGTAGCTTTCGTAGCCACGGTACATAAAACTACCGTTTCTCCCCAGGTGGCCAGGACAGCAGAATCCGCTGCTTGTGCCAGCAGCCCGGTTTCTAACTTTAACTTGCGCCCTGAAAGGTCAAGTTCTTTTAAAACTATCTTTGACATCTTAATCTGGAGCTTAGGGATTTGGAAACTGTGGAAGAAGTAATTAGCAAAACTAATTATCTCTTTGCAATCTCCAATAAACCCTTCTGCCTGTGAGTATTATATAACAATCTTGCTAAAAAGTAAAATTACTTTCCTAAACCAAGTTTTTCAATGAGGCCTTTGTACCGATCGTTATCTTTTTTCAGGAGGTACTGCAGTAGCCTTCTTCTTCTGTTGACCATGGACAAAAGTCCTCTTCGGGAGTGAACATCATGGGTGTGTTCTTTCAAGTGGTGGGAGAGATTCTTAATCTGCTCTGTCAGGAGGGCTGCCTGAACTTCAGGGGAACCGGTATCACCTTTATGTGTAGCAAACTCTTCAATAATCTGTTTTTTGGATTTTACATCTAATGGCATAAGCCGTCACTCTATTCCTCAGGATCAAATTGTATTAAATTCCAAAGAATAAGTCCTTTTAAATTACATGGGAAGTCTAACAAAAAAGAGAAGAGTTAGCAAGGGAGAACTTTATCCAATAGAGCCGCTTTTGAAGATTTTGGGGGTTAACCAGTCTGCTTCCGGATTCTCTGATTGAGCTCTCTCTCCTTGAGGGGCCTCTTCTGGGGAAGATTGAAGAGTACTCTTTTGTTCGATACCTGTGGAAACTACTGGCGGAACAGTGAATGTTTCATTAGCAGAGATTGATTGGGGTGGAGCTCCTAAGACCTTGCTAATATCAAAACCTTCCTGGGGAGGAGGGGGAGTGCTGGGGAAAGTTATACTAGGTTGTTCAAGAGTGGGGGGAACTGGAGCAGCTGGAGCTGAGGCCAGAGAAGCAGGTTTTTGCCCTCCAGCCTTCAAAGCATTAGCCACTACCTCGAAAGTAGTAGCATTCGCTGTTTGTAAATTGGAGGTAGCAGTAAAAATTCCTGTTAAAACATTAGAAGCTATATCCTGATTAAAAGGTAAGCTCAAGGAAGGCAGAAGCTGGCCTATTATCTCTGATAAAGAAGAGGCCTCAGGATCAACAATATTAGTAGTACCAAACTGACTATTCCCAGCATTCTTATCAAGATTTACCAGATTAGTTCCGGAAAAGACAGCCTGGTTGTTACTATAAATTCCTCCCAAAGAGTTTAAATTTTGGCCTCCCAAAATAAAAATCAGATCAAACTTCCCTCCTTCAGTGGAGGGAGTAATAAAGGTTGGTTCAAACTT
>JAUSJM010000018.1 GCA_030647265.1 bacterium | reverse complement strand
CTTAAAGAGAGGGAGGGTATTAGGAAACTATAGTGGAAAGCAATCCTTCGACAAGCTCAGGACGCGAAGCGACTGGAGAATTCTTTGGAGGGGAAAAGGGGAGGGGTGAAGGGGAAAGTTTGATGAAGGTGCTCCAAAATTTTCATCCTGAGAAATATAAGGTAGAGGATTGTCAGAAGCAAGCTGCCAAATTTTCCAAAGAAAGATTTAAAGCAGAAATTTTAGATCTCATTGCCAAAAATTTAAGGGGTTGACTTTTCTTTCTTAAAACTTCTATATATAGATATATGGCTAGAGAGTTGCTTTCCTCTGATCGTTTTCCAGAGCGTGTAACTGGTATGCCTGTTTGCGATTGCCCCGACAGGGGAATAACTGTGATTTATCCTTCAACAGACGAAGGGGAAGATGGTACGGGGGAGAATAAAATGACAGCTGAAAAGATGGTAGAAGTACTCCAAGGCGGTCCTCACATTACTTCAGAAATAGTTAAGATTGCGATACAGGGGCTTCTTCAAATTGGATCGTTATCATTAGCAAGACAGATTAGAAGTCAGCAGCAAGATCCCTTTACTCCTGTACGAGCTGTAGTAAAATATCTTCATGCCAGAGCTTCCTGAGGTAGAAATTATAAGGCGTGGCCTAGAGGAAAAAATTGTTGGCCTGGAAATTAAAAATATTGAGGTTATTCGCCCTAAAACCTTCCAGGGAGATAGGAAAAACCTATGGGGTAAAAAGGTACTCAATGTATGGCGAAGAGCTAAGATGCTAGGCATAGACTTAACTTCGGATTTAACTCTCCTTTTCCACTTAAAAATGACCGGACAATTAATCTTTGAAAAGGGCAAGGAAAAAATCATCGGGGGACATCCCACAGAGGATATGCTTGGTCCGATGCCCAATAAAAGTACTGTAGTGATCTTTTCTTTTGATGATGGGTCTCACCTTTACTTTAATGATCAACGTCAGTTTGGCTGGGTGAAGGTTATTCCTACCTCTCGGATTGAAGCTGAAGAAAAGAAGCTTTTGGGGGAGTTGGGGCCTGAACCTTTAGAAAAAGACTTTACCTGGCAGGTGCTGAAAGACAACATTTTGAAAAGGAAGAAAACACCAATCAAGGTGGCCTTAATGGACCAAAGTTTAATAGCTGGTATTGGTAATATCTATGCTTCAGAAAGCTTATTTTTAGCCAGAGTAGATCCCAGAAGATTGGTAAATACTATCACTGATGGCGAGTTTAAAAAGCTCCATCAGGGAATTGTTGAATCTTTACAAACCTCTTTAAAACACGGAGGTTCAACTCTTTCAAACTTTGTAGATGCTGAAGGTAAAAAGGGTTACTTTTTAAACTTTGCCAATGTTTATGGTAAGGAGGGTCAAGCTTGCCGGGGCTGCCCAGATAAAGTAGTCAAAATTACTCAGGCAGGTAGAGGAACCTACTTTTGTCCATTTTGCCAAAAATAATTTATGGAAAAAAGACCAAGAGTGGTGGTGAGTGTGGTGGCTAAAAAGGATGGGAAGTTTCTGCTCATCAAAGAGAAACTGGAAGATGAAAAAGAGTACTGGATTGTTCCAGGTGGAGGAGTAAGGTTTGGGGAGAGTTTAGAACAGGCAGCCCTAAGAGAATTAAAAGAAGAGGTGGGTTTGGAATTAAAAAATCTTAAGTTAATTAACCATCATCAGGCTATCTTTCCTAATTTTGATTACCATACCATCATCTTTTTCTTTCTGGCAGAAACAGAAGGGAAGCCTAAACTTTCCAAAAAGGAGAAGAAAATTTTAGAAGCTAGCTTCTTCTCTCCAGAGGAGATTCCAAATCTTCAGTTGGTAAGTAGCGCTAAGTGGCTTTTTGACAACCACAATCTCTTAGAAAGCTAAAGGATTAATGTGAAACAATCAATAGTTGTTATTCCAGCTTGGACGTTAAATGAAGGCTTTTACAAAAAACTGATTAAATCTGCACCTTCAGATACAAAGGTCTTGGTGGCTCCTTTAGAATTAGTGGTACCGGATGGTAACCCTCAGTTGTTTGAAGAAAATTTTCTTCATTTTTTAAAAAGAAATAATTTAGAGAAAGCTAATTTAATTGGTCATTCCTTGGGTGGGGTATTAGCTTTGGCTTTTGCTAGTCACCATCCAGAGAAAGTCAACAAACTTTATTTAATAGATACTAAAGGTGTTGATTATCGCGAGAATATCTGGCAAGCGCTTTCTAAGCAGTTTCAGGACTGGTTTAATCATACAAACAAAAAAATAGGTATGGGTTTAGGTTTCCCTGGGAGGTTTTTAAGAAGGCCCATTTTCCATTCAAAGCTGGGATTTTATGCCAAAAATGCTAACTTGGAAAAAGAAGCAAAAGCTATAAATGTTCCAACTGTGTTAATTTGGGGTGAGAAAGATCGGGTTACACCTCTTAACCAAGGAAGGGCTCTCCAGCACCTAATTTCTAACTCTAAAATGTTTATTTTAGAGGGAATGGATCATAACTGGCTGGTTCACTCTCCAAAGTATTTTTGGCAGCATTTCTGCTCATAGAATTTGAAATGAATGTGTTAGAATCGAACTATGGCAGGGGAGTCGAGAGAAGGATTACAGGATTTATCGCCTTTTAATCCAGGGATGTCTTTAAATAAGGTTACTGATGGTTCTCACGCTGAAGTTTTTGAAGCTAGGAAATCGGAGAGTTTGTCACCCACACCGGATTTCTATATCAAAATGGGTATGGTGGAGAATTTCCCTCTCCCTATACTCAAGATGCTTAGATTGGTTGTACCTAGGAAATTAGCCAGTAATTTTTTGGCCAGAGTATTAGGTCCAGAATTTAAAATTTACCCAGATCAGGAATTCATAAAAAATGGGGTTGCAGAATACCTTCTAATCAGAAAATATTTCAGTGGATCAGAACAAAATAGCCTGGCCGATTATCCAGTTAAAGAGTATGAGAAGAATTTTCAAGGAAAAGTTACCCTTTACCCCGAAGGAGAATCGCCGGTTCGAGCAGAAGTACTAAAATCTTTAAAAGATCCCGCTGATCCATTCCACCAGGAGTTACTAAAAGTTTTAGGAAGCGAGGAGACAATTACCTGCATTGCTGGAGTTTTTCAAAGGCATGAAGACGATAGCTTCCTAAAGGGAGAAGGAGCGATTATTGGCCACCCCCTAAAATTAACTTGGGAACGCGCGGAGGAATTGAAAGCGCAGGGTAAAAGGTTGCCTTCTACCTACTATATTATTCAGAAGCCGGTTACTGGCGAGGGGATTGTTCCTTTAGAAAAGTTAAACGATGACCAGATGCAACAACATCCCGAAGTTGTCGAGAAACTTCTGGTTTTTGCGCTTTTGGCCAAGAAAATGTACTTTGATACCGGAAGATTGATTGACACCCGTCCGGAAGAGGTAGCCAGACACCCCTGGGAGTGGTTTAAAAAGACTGCCAATGTGTTAGTGGATACTAATAGTGGAGGAGTCTTCTTTATTGATACTAGGTGGTTGTGGAATAAGGATAGCAGGTTAGTAGGGAGAAAAGGGTTGCGTCTGATTGATATTTTAGGACAAAGGTCAATTGATCGAGCCTTAAAAAAATATACACATCTTCTAGAAAAAAAGGTCAAGACTTAATAGTTGTATAATACTTTTTAGCCCTCTCTGCCAGGGCTTAATCTATGTCTCAAAAGGTGAGCTTTTCTTCAGTAATTTCTAACCATGGTTTTAGGTACTTATGGTTTAACCAAATTTTAGTCCAGCTTTCCTACAATGCTTTAAATTTTGCCCTCATCATCTGGGTTTATAAGCTAACCGGCTCCAACTTTGCTGTTTCAGCTTATATGTTGGCAGTTTTTCTGCCGGCCATTATTTTTGGCATGTTTGCCGGGGTTTTTGTGGATATTGTGGACCGCAAAAAACTGATCATCTTAATCGACTTGTTTTTAGCTATCTCTTTTATCTTCTTTGTTTTTATAAAACGCTCTTATCCTTTAATTTTAGTAAACACCTTTATTGTCAACTCCCTGGCTCAATTTTTTATGCCTTCAGAATCTTCCTCTATCCCCATGCTGGTTTCTAAAAAACAACTCTTTTTAGCCAACTCTTTATTTTCCCTGACTTTATATGGATCTTTTATGCTTGGTTTTTCCCTGGGAGGACCAGTCTTAAACCATTTTGGCATCAACACCCTTTTTTACCTGGGAGCGGGGCTGCTCTTTTTAGCCTTTATTTTGGCCCGGAATTTACCGGTGATCAAGGTTTCTCGCAAAGCTGCCCACACCTTTGGCAGAAAAGTATCTTTTTCTGTGGTGGGGAAGATGTTGGATTTTACCTTTGAGGAGGCTACAGATACTCTCAGGTTTATTAGAGGTAAGGTTTCAGTAATGACCTCCATCGGGCTTTTGTCAGCAGTGCAGGGGATGGTGGGCATTTTAGCGGTGGTTACCCCGGCTTATTTAGAGAGGGTGTTGCGTATTCATGCCACCGATGCTTCCTACTTTGTGATGCTGCCTCTGGGGTTGGGGATGGTCTCGGGAGCTTTACTGATCGGCCGTTTTTTCCAGCATTTGCCTAGGAGAATACTGGTTCGTCCGGCCATCCTTTTGGCAGGATTGATGTTACTGCTGATCGGTTTGGTGCCTTTTTTTGCCCAGATCTTTCAGTCGACGGAGCTGCCAAGTTATATCACTCATCCCCGTTACTTTTTCCGGGCCCCATCTCTTTCTTCCTTCTTTGCGGTGTTAGCCTTTTTGACCGGTTTGGCGACGGTAGCCATTATCATCCCCAGCCAAACAGCCTTGCAGGAGAATACTCCCGAGGCAGACAGAGGAAAGATCTTTGCTTTTCTATTTGTCATCATGACCTCTTTTTCCGCGGTGACTGCTGTTTTAACCGGAGTCTTAGCTGATCTTTTAGGCATCACTCCCATTTTTGTAGCTTTAGGGAGTCTTATCTTTTTATTGGGTCTTATTTCACTTCGCCCGGACCTTTTCTTTCGCCAGGGGAAGCTACCTTTTAGAATTCAGGAGTTTTTAGGGCTGGGTCATTGGGAAAGATAGGCTATGTTTCTTAAAAACCTGAAACTTATTAACTTCAGAAATTTCTCCAAAGTTAATTTAGACTTTTCTCCAGTCACTTTATTTAGAGGCAAGAATGCTCAGGGAAAATCAAACCTTTTGGAGGCAGTATATTTCCTGGCTACCACTAAATCTACTCGGGCAGAAACTGAACAGCAGTTAATTAAACAGGGAGAAAGTTATTGTTTACTGGAAGGTGAGATAGAGGAGGGTGGAGAGGTCACTAAACTGGAGATTGGGATGCAGTTAAAAGCTGAAGGTGGTTTGGAAAAGAGGGTCAAGGTTAATGGGATACCAAGAAGAGTTATGGATTATGTGGGGAATCTGGTA
The DNA here is from genome assembly GCA_030647265.1 of bacterium. Lineage (GTDB taxonomy): Bacteria > Patescibacteriota > Microgenomatia > Daviesbacterales > UBA10151 > JAUSJM01. Next base: position 28,849 of record JAUSJM010000018.1, on the reverse strand, counting down.
GCAGTTTATTTTGCTCCTGAGGATATTTTTTTAGTGGCTGGACCTCCAACACTCCGCCGTAACTTTATGGATAACGCTTTGTCTCAAGTAGATCGGGAATATAAAAAAGCCCTAGGAAGCTACATAGCCACTTTAATTTCCCGGAATAGGTTGTTAAAAAGGATTCAGGAAGGCCAAGCTAAAATTTCCGAGCTGGAGTTTTGGACTACCGAGTTGGTAAAGTGGGGGAGTATTATTTCTGCTAAAAGAAGAGATCTTTTTACCAGTTTGAATGAGCAGATACATAAACTTCGGCTTATCCCCGGTTCCATGGGCAAGTTTAAGTTTGTTTACGAGGAGAACACGATCTCTGAGGGCAGGATAAAGGAGTATCAGCCTCGGGAGATAGGAGCAGCTGCTACCTTAATTGGTCCGCACCGGGATGATTTCACCTTTATGATGGATGGGCATGATCTAGCCTTTTTTGGTTCTAGAGGGGAACAAAGGACAGCAGTTTTGGAGCTGAAACTGGCAGAGTTGCAGTTTGTCAGCGAAGTCAAAGGCTCAAGGCCGGTGTTACTTTTAGATGATATCTTTTCAGAGCTGGATATAAAACACCGGGATTATGTTATCTCCTTGGTCTTTGGCCAGCAAACTATTTTATCTGCTGTAGAAACTGAGCCTATCCCCAAAGATTTCCTTAAGTCAGCCCAGGTAATAAAGGTGGAAGAGGGAAAACTATTTTCAGAATGAATTACTTTTTTGTCTGAAATTTGGCTGCCAGGTGGGATAGTTGATAGGTTATCAACACTGCAAAGAGGGTCACAATCAAAGCATAAATAAACCTGGATAAAAGTCCGGAACCTGGGATCCTTGGTTCAATAAATTCTTTTACCAGTTGTTGGATAGTATCGTTCCAGGCTAAAGCTGCTACCAGTCCAAAACCTGAGGTAGAAAGAGTCAAAAGCTGAGTAAAAAGCTCTCCATGAAAGGTTTTTTCTTCTGCTTGTCTTTGAGCCCTGGTTTTTCTGGCCATACCTGTAGTTATTGTATCACTCTTTCTCTTTTGCGGGAAATATGCAAGAATAGGGTGATGTTTCTGCCTAAGTATATTATTACCAACAAGATTCTCAAAAACATCGGTGTTGTTGATGCCTCAAGAGAGGTGATCTTAAACTCTCCTTTAATTCCTGCCTGGGAGGCTAAATTCAGAAAAGAAGCCTTAGAAAGATCAGTCCATCATGGAACCCATTTGGAGGGAAACAGACTCTCTTTTGAAGAGGCCCAGGAGGTGTTAGATGGACAGGAAGTGGTGGCCAGAGAAAGGGATATCCAGGAGGTTATAAATTATAGAAATGTTTTAAAGTTTTTAGATGATTTAGCTTCCCAAATTAAAGCTGAAGGAAGATATACTCTAACCCCGGAAATTTTGTGTGATATTCACCGCCTGGTGGTGGAAAAACTTGTTATTCCTGAAAAAGCAGGAGCCTTCAGAACAAAACAGGTGGTTTTAAAAAACAGCCTCACCGGAGAGGTTTCTTACACTCCACCTCCTGCTGCTGAAGTGCCATATCAGGTAGAGGACTTGTTAAATTGGATTAACTCTGAGGAAATATTAGAAGTCCATCCAATTATAAAAGCTGGAATTGTCCACTATGAACTGGCTAGAATTCATCCTTTTGTAGAGGGGAATGGTAGAACTGCCAGGGCTGTGGCTACCTTAATCATGTTTTTAGATGGTTATGATATTAGGAAGCTCTTTTCTTTAGAGGAGTACTTTGATTCCAGCCCTATGGATTATTACACCAATCTACAGGCTGTTTCCAACCAGCTGGTTTTGGATAATAAAGACCGGGATTTAACTCCCTGGCTGGAATATTTTGTAGAGGGAGTAGCCATTGAACTTAATAAAATCAAAGAAAGGGTCAGAAGAATTTCTATGGATTCTCGGGTGAAGGATAAGTTAGGGGAGCAGGTGGAGTTAAATGAAAGGCAGATGCTTATTATGGAGTACCTACACCGTCACAAAGAGATGAGAAATAAAGACTTTAGGAAAATTTTCCCTGATTTTTCCGATGATACAGTGCTTCGGGAGATCAAGTTCTTAAAGCAAAAAGACCTGCTTAAGAAAACCGGCGGCACTAAAAATGCAGTTTATGTTTTAAAGTGATCTTTAAAGGGGCGCGTTATTGCAATTTGCTTTTTCTCGTTTGGCCTCATATAAAGCTTTATCAGCGCGGTCCAGAAGACTGGTGACGGTATCATCTCTTTGAACCTCAGCTGTACCAATGCTAATTGTTTGTTGCCAAGGTAGGTTGGGAAGCTCCTTTTGAACTTCTTCCAAAATAGCCGTTCTAATTTTTTCTACCACTACATTTGCTCCTTCAAGATCAGTGGCAGGCAAGAAAATTGCCAACTCATCTCCGCCTACTCGCCCACACAGATCAGTTAATCGGGTAGAGCTGATGATAGCTCTCCCATAAAGTCTCAGCAGTTTATCTCCAGCAGGATGCCCGAAGGTGTTGTTAAATCTGCTAAACTGATCGATGTCTAAATAGAGCAGAGTGCCATCTAGGCCATTTTCTTGGATGATGGCTAGTGATTCCTCTAAGTCTTTAGGGAAAGTACCTTGATCTAAAAATTTCCTTAGCAGAGCATCACGTTCAGCTTGTCTTTCTGCAGCCAAGCGGATGTTAGTAAGTTTTACTGCCAGCGGTTCTGCTTCTACCTCTCCCTTTTGAAATTTTTTAAGTTGTCTCAGAAAATATGATTTTAAATATTCTTCGTGAGCGGCTCGCCTTCGTTGAGGCAAAGGAGGCTGTTGAGTTGAGGTTTGTTCTCGTTCTGTCTGCTCCATTTTTTAAAGCTTAGTGCAGAAAAAAATATTTTACAAGGTGGGAGGGATAGATTACAATTCTTACGATGACTTTTGCTAAGTTTTCCCGGTATTTAGAAAAATTAGAAGAGACCTCTTCCAGGCTGGCTTTAATTAATATTTTAGCCCAGCTTTTTGGAGAGGTTGAGGCTAAGGAAATAGCTAAGGTGGCTTATCTGATTCAGGGAAGGGTAGGGCCTTTTTATGAACCTATAGAGATGGGAATGAGTGAAAAACTGGTTGCCCTGGCCATAGCTCGAGACTGTAAAGTAGAGCGGGAAGAAGTGCTCAAGGAGTATGGCCAAGTGGGGGATTTAGGCAAGGTGGCCCTTCGACTCGCTGCGCTCGCTCAGGGTAACCCCCATAAATTATCCACTCTTACTGTATCGGAAGTCTTTGGAATTTTAAGGCAGATTGCTCAGACTTTTGGTGAGGGGACAGTGGAGAAGAAGGTTGGTGCTCTAGCCGAGCTTTTAAAAAAGGTTGATCCTATAGGAGCAAAACACTTAGTGAGGATTCCTTTGGGAGTAAGCAGGTTAGGAGTAGGAGATCCTACAGTTTTAGATGCTTTTGCCCAGGCTAAATTAGGAGACAGAAAAAACAGGAAAGAGCTGGAAGAAGCCTACAATAAAATTTCAGACTTAGGGTTAATAGGAGAAACCCTCTGGGAAAAAGGGTTGGCAGGGGTAAGGAAGCTTGATGTGACAGTGGGCAGGCCCATCAGATCTCAGCTTTGTGAAAGGTTGCCAGATGCCAAAGCCATCTTAGAAAAGTTTGGGGGAGAGGTTCATGCTCAATATAAATATGATGGCTTTCGCACCCAAATTCATAAAGATGGAGAAAAGGTAAGAATCTTTTCTCGGAACTTAGAAGAAACAACCGCCAGCTTACCTGATATTGTGGCTGGAGTTTTGAAACAAGTGAAGGCCAAAATAGCTATTTTGGATGCCGAATCTTTAGCTTTTAACCCGGAGTCTGATGAGTTCTTGCCTTTTCAGGAAACTACCAAAAGAAGAAGAAAATATAATGTGGAAGAGATGAGCCGGAAAATCCCTTTAAAGGCTTTTGTCTTTGATGTGATGTATCTTGAGGGGGAATCTTTGGTAGACCTGCCGCTTCGGGAAAGGATGGGAAGGCTTAAGCAGGTTGTTTTGGGAGACGGGGTGCTGATCCCTCAGCCGGGAGAGTTTGTTACCCGGGAGGAGAGACTAAATGAACTTTTCAATGATGCTTTAACTAAAGGTTTAGAGGGTTTGGTGGTCAAAAGGCCTGATTCCAAATATGAAGCCGGGGCCAGAAACTTTAACTGGGTGAAATTAAAAAGACACTCTTCAGGGGAGCTAAAAGACACGATAGATGTGGTGATCCTAGGATATATCTTTGGTAGAGGTAAAAGGGCAGAATTTGGAGCAGGAGCACTTTTGGTAGGTGTTTATGACCAGGAAAAAGATGAGTTTGTAACCGTTTCTAAAATTGGTACCGGGCTGACAGATATAGAGTGGAGGGAGATTCATGCCCAGGCTGACAAAATTAAGGTAGAACAAAGACCTGCCAGAGTAAACTCTATCTTAGAGCCTTCAGTGTGGATTAAGCCAGAGATTGTGATAGAAGTGTTGGCTGATGAGATCACCAGATCACCGGTTCATACTGCAGGCAAAGCTGGCAAAGAGCCAGGTTATGCTCTGAGATTCCCCAGATTAATCACCTTTAGGGAAGATAAAGAGCCGGAAGATGCGACCAGTGTTAAAGAGTTAGTAGAGATGTACCAACAGCAATATCAAAATTCAAAGGTCAAAACTCAAAAGTAAATTTTATGCTATTCTTAATTTATGTCCAGTAAAATTTTGGGAAAAATTGAGGCTTTGGATAAAAAACTGGAAGTTGTGGAGAGGGTGGAGGAGAGACTAGAGGGTTTGGTGGAAAAAGAGGTTAAAGAAATTGAAGAGGTAGAAGAGGAGGAGAGAAAGTTAGAAAAATCTCTACTTCAAGTTGGAAAGCTGACTGTCAAAAGATCTCAACTGCTGGAACTGGCCAGGGGAGCAGCAGGAGCTTTCCTGGGGGTAGGATTAGGCCAGGCTTTAGGAGGAAGTGTGGATTTAGCTAAATTATTGCCTTGGATAAATACCCTGGGTATTTTACTCTTTATTCTGATTTTAGTAGGTATTTTAATCTACAAGCATGATAAGGATCAGATTCCCTCCAGAACTAACGGCTTTATTTATATCGGACAAAAATTACTCACTTTATACTTTATAGCTATACTAGTCCAGCTTTTAGGATTGGTACTGTTTAACAACTTTCCCGGTTGGAATGAGACTTTGATAAAAGCTCTAATCATTGGCTCTTACGTTGCCATGTCCTCAGCAGCAGCCTTTACTTTGATTTAGTAGGAAATTTCCCTGGTTCTGATTTTGGTAGGGGAAAACTCCTTTTTTAAAACTTCTGCTAACTTTTCTAACCTGGTATTTTGAGAGCAGCTTAAGACATCCATATGAAGATAGCCAAACTCGGGCCAGGTGTGGATGGCCAGATGAGATTGGGAGATTACCAGTACCAGAGAAATCCCATGGGGCTTAAAGCGGTGGACAAAAGAGTTGACTACGGTGAGCTGAAGAGCCTCAGTAATATTGGCAGCAGCCTGGAGAAGCTTCTTTTTACTGTTTAACAGCTTAAAGTTAATTCCTTCCAATTCAGCTACTCGGTGATCAATAATAATCCGGGCAGATTTAGGCATTAATTAATCTTATGGCTAATCCTAGGGAATTTCAACAGTAACTACTTTTTTGAGGAGGAGAAGTGAGGTAGAATTAAAGGGTGAAGCTAGTAGTAGGGTTAGGAAACCCCGGAGAAAAATATTACCGAACCAGGCATAACCTGGGATTTGCCATTTTGGATGAATATGCCAGAAAAGTTCTTGGTTCAGAAATTTTCTGGACCAGAGAAGATAAGTTTAAGGCAGAAACTTTAAAAGTGGGAGAAGTATTACTTGTTAAACCCCAGACTTTTATGAATAACTCCGGATTATCGGTAAGCATTTTAGCAAACTACTTCAAGGTTCCTTTGGATGAGATTATCGTCATCCATGATGAGCTTGATCTGCCTTTAGGGAAGATTAAAGTAAGAACGGGAGGTTCAGCTGCCGGTCACCACGGAGTAGAATCAATCATTGCCTCTTTGGGAGATGATAAGTTTGTGAGAATCAGAGCAGGTATTGCTCCTTCCTCGGGGCTGGCCAAACTCGGGGAACACAAAGTGAGAAGTTTTAATGCTGAACATTTTGTCCTGGAAACTTTTTTGCCTTCAGAATCTTCTAAAGTAAAACAACTTTTAAAAAGGGGAGTGGAGGCTTTAGAGCTGCTGTTGGAAAGTAGTGTGGAGGAAGCTCAAAACCAATTTAATTAAATGATTTTAGCTTTATTTTTATCACTGATTGCCGGTTTTGCCGATGTTTTAGGAGGATTTTTGTCGGTTGCCAAAAAGGTTGATCAAAAAACTTTGCGTTATTTTATCTCCACTTCGGCAGGCTTTATTCTGGCGGTAACTATTTTAGACCTCTATCCTGAAGTAGTGAGCGGTATAGAGAGTGGGCCGCTGTTGATTTTAGTCGGCTTTGTGGCTATTTTTATGATGGAAAACCTCTTTGCTAATACGGCTCACGAAGGAGCTCATGAGCATGAGCACACCCTTTTAGGCAGGCATTTTGAGGACGATGTCTTAAAGGAGCATTCGGTATGGGCAGCCTTTTTGGGGTTACTTATTCATACTTTTTTTGACGGGGCAGCTATCTCGGCGCGGATACTCGCTTCACCGGCAGCCGGGATTTTGGTTTTTATTGCTGTTTTATCTCACAAAGTACCGGAAGGTTTTTCCATGGCTTCGATTTTTCTGGCGGGAGGATCAGCCCGATCCCGTTCTTTTTTGGCAGCTGTAACTTTGGGTTTTTCCACCATCTTCGGAGCTTTAGTAGTTTACCTTACCCAGCAAACCCAGTTTAGTTTGGTCTTTTTGGGACTGGCTGCAGGCTCTTTTACCTATATTGCCTCTTCGGAGTTAGTACCATTTATCTCCGGTACGAAAGACAAAAAAGGCATTTGGTTTTTCCTCTTAGGAGTAGTCCTTTTTTATCTCACCTCCCGGCTTCTTGCCACCTTCGGTTTAAAGTAACCACGTTGGATTGACAAAGGTAGATGTTTGTTTGTAGACTGGGTGGCATGGATAAAAAAGGGGGGCTTAATCCTTCGACTGCTATTATCATCGGCAGTATTCTTATTAGTCTTTCCATACTTGTTTCCGGAGGGGTGATCAGCTTAAAATCTGCCAAAACTTCTAAAGATTCTGCTGTAGTTCAAGTCCAACCCACTCCTCAGCCTCAGCAGCAGCCCCAACAAAAAACGGAAGCTGATATTGTGGCTAACCTCAAAACTTATGCCGGGAAATTAGGTTTGGACCAAAATAAGTTTAATCAATGTTTGGACTCGGGGGAGAAGGCCTCACAAGTTTCTGCAGATCAAAAAGAAGGTAATGATTTAGGAGTCGGGGGGACCCCCTCTTTTTTTGTTAACGGCAGGCCTCTTTTTATCGGAGCTTCGCCCTTTGCCCAGTTTAAAAAGGTTATCGATGAGGAGCTTTCGGGGAGTGCTCCCGCCGGTACTGAAAGGAAAACTGTGGCGGTGGGGAATTTACCGGTACTAGGCAGTAGTAGTGCTGCAGTAACCTTTGTGGAGTTTTCTGACTATCAATGTCCTTTCTGTGGCAGATTTTACGAAGACGCTGAAGCCCAAATTAAAAAAGAATATATTGATACAGGTAAGGTAAAGTTTTACTACCGGGATTATCCTTTGACCCAAATTCACCCGGGGGCAGAAAAGGGGGCTGAGGCTGCCCGCTGTGCTGGAGACCAGGGGAAGTACTGGGAATATCATGATTTAGTCTTCCAAAACCAGGAAAATATCTTCTAGCTTTAAAACTTCATCAGCCAGTACTAAATAGTGGATTTTCACAAGACATATATTGACAAAGATCTATATATCGGTTATTGTCAATAGGCTCGAATGATGACTAACCTTTACCAATCGAAAGTCCTGGAAAATAAACAGGTAAATCAAAAGTTTCATCAACTTAAGTTTAAGCTACAGGGGGATACCTTTGCTTTCCAAACAGGGCAGTTTGTGGTGCTTAAAGTAGGGGAAGATCTTTACCGGGACTATTCTCTAGCCAGCACTCCTCAAGCCTTACCCCAATGGGAGATAGTAGTTGATGTTACCCCTGGTGGTCCAGGAACAACTTATTTAAAACAATTAAAACCTGGGGAAACAGTAGAGACCACCAGTCCCCGGGGTGTTTTTACCCTCCAGGAGGATGGGGCAGAGACGGTCATTTTAGGAGCTACGGGGTGTGGAATTTCTCCTTTAAAACCCATGATTGAAGAGTTGCTCTCTGGTTCAGAAAAAAAGAAGGTCTGCCTTTTTTGGGGTTTGAGATATGGAAGTGAGATTTTTTTAGAAGATATTCTTGGGAAATGGCAGAAAGATTACCCCAACTTTGATTTTAAGATTGTCTTATCAAAACCAGAAGCAGGTTGGGAAGGGGAGAGTAGTCATGTGACAGAATGTGTCATAGAGATGGTTGGGAAGAGTTCAAAAGATAAAACTAGTGTTTATCTTTGTGGCAGCAGTGAGATGGTTTATGATGTCAGGGAAAGTTTAGCTAAAATAGATTTTCCCCATGATAAGATATATTTTGAAAGATACTTTTGAAGGAAAATTAAAAAGTTCTCACTTTGGCTTAAGTAATTTTTACTGGAGGGGAAGAGACAAAAGATTTTTTTGCTGTAACTACTTCTTCAACTGTTTTTGTGCCATGTTCTTTAAACCAGGTGATAGCCTCAGTAATAAGTTGTTCCGGTAAAGATGCTCCTGCTGTTAGGCCTACACAACTTATACCTTCCAGCAAATTAAGATCCAGTTCAGAGATATCATCAATTAACACTGCCTTGGCTCCCATATTCTCAGCTACCTTTTTTAATTTATTGGAGTTGGAGCTGTTAGCAGAACCTAAAACTATCACTAGCTCTGCTTCTTTTTTAACTAGCTCTTTGACTCCATTTTGTCTGTTTTGGGTAGCCATACAGATATCAGATTTTAGGGGTTCAATTAGTTGAGGAAATTTTTTTCTCATGGCTTTTCTTAAATCTTCTGTTTCATCATAGGAAAGAGTGGTTTGGGTAACTAAGGCTACTTTCTCAGTGGGGGAAATTTCTAGAGATTCTACCTCTTCTGGAGTCTGGACAATGACAGTACTTTCCAAAGCTTCCCCGGTGGTTCCTACTGCCTCATCATGTTGGGGCTTACCGATATAGATAATTTTATCTCCTTCCGAGGCATATTTTTTAACCTCGAGGTGGGTTTTGATGACATAGGGACAGGTAGCATCAATAGTCGTCAGTCGTCGGTCTTCAGCTTTCAGACGAACTAATGGAGAGACTCCATGGGAGGAAAAAACTATAATACTTCCTTTTGGGACTTCATCTATAGAGTTAACAAACTTCACCCCCTTTTCTTCAAACTCAGCCACTACATGAGTGTTATGGACGATCTGGTGGTAACAATAAATGGTTTGCCCGGGATGGGTTTTTACTAATTGGTTTAAGGTATCGATAGCCCTCTTTACCCCAGCACAAAAACCCCTAGGTGAGGCTAAAAGAAGTTTTTTAGGAAAGTTACTTTTTAATCCATCTACCATCAGCTTGAATAAGCTCCTTTAAAACTGTTAAAGCCTGGGTTTGGGGAACATGAGGTTTAATCAAAGTCTGGCCCCTAAAAATAGCCACTGTTTTTTCACCTTGGCCCATTATGCCGTAGTCACTATCTGCCATCTCTCCCGGTCCGTTAACAATACAACCCATGACAGCAATAGAAAGATTGCTTAAATGTCCAAACTCCTTTTCCACCTTTTCCAGCATGGGTGGTAAGTCAAAACGGGTTCTCCCACAAGTGGGACAACCGATTAACTCTAATTTAGTTCTCCTAAGTCCCAGTGATTGAAGCAGGTCATAACAAACACTAAGCTCGTTTATGGGATCTTCAGAAAGGGAAACTCTGATGGTGTCTCCAATTCCTTCTGCCAGCAGTGTCCCAATGCCTACAACCCCTTTTACTCTGCCCATCTGTCCAGCACCAGCTTCTGTGACTCCTAAATGTAGAGGATAATTCATTCCTTCCTCTTCCATTCTTTTCACCATTAATCTATTGGCCTCAATCATCACTCTCACCTTACTTGCCTTCAAAGAGATTACCAGCTCTTGAAAGTTATTCCTCTCACAAATTTTTAGATATTCCATAGCAGATTCCACCATGCCTTCCGGGGTATCTCCATACATCACTTTTAATCTTTCCGATAGGCTGCCGTGGTTTACTCCTACTCTCATGGCAGTGTCATGTTTTTTACAAGTTTCCAAAACTGGAAGAAGGGCTTTTTCAATCTCTGCTAACTCTGCTTCAACTTCTGATTTAGAATATTCCAGTTTTCCGGAAGGTTTTTTGAAGACAAACAGACCGGGATTAATCCGGATTTTATCCATAACTTTGGCAGTTTTAATGGCAATGTCCGAGCCAAAATGATGAACATCAGCCACTAAAGGAACATCCTGGTATTTAATCTTCAGCAGTTTTTTAATCTTGGCTACATGCTCAGCATCTTTTAAAGAGGGAACAGTGACTCGGACAAGCTCTGCCCCAGCTTTATGAAGCTCTATGATTTGTTTTACAACAGCCGGTACATTTTCTGTGTGCTCAGTACACATCGTTTGCACTACAACAGGATTGTCTCCGCCAATGATAACATTGCCGACTTTGACAGGACGTGTTTTAAAACGAGGAAAAGAAGTTTGAGTCATTTTGAAGTTAATTGTATGTATTCTTCTCGTATAGGTCAAGCTTATGTTAATTAATTTGTGTATAATCTAGATGCCGAAACATATGAGAGTGGATAAAACAAATTCTTCGGACGAGACGCTTGACTTAGTTGATCAAAATGATCAAATCATCGGCGAGACTACTCGGAAAGAAGCGCGACAAAATCCAAACTTAATTCATCGGGAAATTGCTATTTTAATTCATGACGATCAAAAGAAAATTCTTTTCCAACAAAGAAGTCGTCACAAAGTTGTGAATCCTTTAAAATGGACAATCAGTTGTGCAGGTTATGTTATCAAAGGGGAAGACTCAGATAAGACGGCTCATCGGGAGCTAGAAGAAGAACTGGGTTTTGATACGGAGTTGAAATTTGTCGATAAAAGATTTAATAAAATGCCAAATCAGGCCCAATTTCATTATTGTTACATTGGAAAATATAGTGGTGAGGAAATTAAAATAGAAAAAGCTGAAGTGGAACAAGCTGTTTTTTTATCTCAATTCGATCTTGTTGAAAAAGTAAAAAGCGGAGCCCAGATTGAGGAGATCTCTTTGGGGTTAGTTAATGATTTTTGGTCAGGTAAACTAGGATAATTTTAGCGGAAGATGAGCTGCGTTCCTCGAACTTTTCCGTCGATAACTTTTTGTAGCGCTTTTGGTTTCAAACCGTTTATAATATAAATTGGTATACCAACCGACTGACTCTTGATTTTTAGAACTTTCCCTCTCATCTCACCGCTGACATCATATTTATTGCTCGAAGTGAGCCCTTTCATGACCTGCTCTAAGTTCTCGTCATTGATATTTGAGATGAGTTTAGCGTGAGAATTTTGCTTTGGATTACTGTCAAAGACTCCATCAACATCAGAAAGGAAAATAGCCTGCTTTGCATGCAACTTTCTTGCTAAATAGGGAAGGATAAGATCACCTGAAACGGAAGCGCATCCTTGTTTGTAGTCGAAAACAATATCTCCAAATAAAACTGGTACTAGCCCTTGGTTCAAAAAACCTTTGATAATTGACAGATTAAAACCAGAGAAATTTTTAGCGTTGGTTTTAATAAAAGATCGAGGCGGTAAGCCAATTGCTGGAACATTGAATTTTAAAAGGGAAGAGATTATTTGATTATGAAGATTTAGCTCATCATTTTCAGTCAGACAATAACCCAGTTTTTGTTCGTCTGTGAACATGCCGTTTACTAAGTTATGTTTTTTGGCAGATGGGTGGCCGAAAGATCCCACTCCGTGAACAACAATAAGATGATATTTCTTCTTTTCTAAAATTAGGCGAACTTCTCTGCTTAAACGCTTTATGACCGTTGTCTTAGCCTTAGGTGATGCGCTATCTTTGTAACTTACTATGCTTCCGCCAATTTTTATGATGATAAGTCCCTTATTCATGGGTGAATTATACAACAAGTCTGAGATAGTGTTAGCAGAGGTGGTAAAACCTAAATTTCTATGCTAAATTTACGATTACATGGACTTTCAAAGTTATTTAAAAACTTCAGCTTCTGAAATTAATGAGGAGATGGAGAAGTTCTTTGCTGAGTGGAGTAAGGAAGTAGCCTCAGTGAGCCCCAAACTTATAGGTTTGAATAAAGCTTTTATCCAGGCTTCAGAAGGAGGAAAAAGGCTAAGAGGAGCTTTGGTTAAACTGGGATACGAGATGGCGGGAGGGAAGGAAAATGCGGATATCCTCAAGGCGGCTGTGGCCTTTGAAATCTTCCAGACTGCAATTTTGGCCCACGATGATATTATTGATCAAAGTCCTATAAGAAGAGGGAAGCCAACTATTTATCAGGCTTTAGGTGGTAACCATTATGGTGTTTCTCAAACTATTTGTCTGGGAGATATCGGCTTTTTTCTGGCCTTTAAATTAATTTCTGAATCTGATATTCCTGCCAAGAAAAAAAATCAGGCAATTCTCTGCTTTGCTAATTCCACGATCCAAACTGCTTTAGGAGAAATGTTAGATGTGGAGATTCCCCATTTAGGAGAGGGGACAGAGGAAGATGCCTTAAAGATATTTTTATTAAAAACTGCTTTTTACACCCTAGTGGGGCCTCTACAGTTGGGGGCAATTCTAGCCGGAACAGACCTTGTATTTTTGGATCATTTGAGAAAATTTGGTGAGGCTTTAGGGATAGCTTTTCAGATTCAGGATGATATCTTAGGTGTCTTTGGGGATGAAAAGACCTTAGGAAAATCGGTGACTTCGGATATTGAGGAGGGAAAAAACACCTTGCTTATTATTTATGCTTTGAAACATGCTTCACCTAAGCAAAGAACTGTGTTGAGTAAATATTACGGTAAAGGTCAAATTGGTGCCGCCCAGTTGGAGCAAATTAAGATGATCTTTATAAGCACCGGGGCTTTGGAGTATTCTCAAAGCAGGGCAGAGGAGCTGGTTAATGAAGCCAAAGAGGTGATTAAAAAGATGGTAATTTCTCCAAATCATAAAGAGTTGCTTTCTCAAATGGCAGACTTTTTAGTGACCAGGAAAAAGTAGTAAAATGGAATTTATTGTATGAAAGCTTACCTTAAAGAGATCAAGTTTCCTTCCACAGATTATGCCCACTTTAAAAACCTTACCGATGAAGTAAAAAAAGCTGTTAAAAAGTCCAAAGTTAAACAAGGTTTGGTGGTGGTAAACTCCAAACATACCACCCTAACGGTAGTGATCCAGGAAATTTCTGAGCCCAATTTACTAAAAGACATGCTCAATTTTGCCTTTCATTTAGTACCCACAGACAGAAGAGCTTGGCAGGCTAAAAAAGAGGGTTTCACCTATCCTACCTGTGATTATACTCACCGTTGTCAGGATAACCCATATTGTAATGAGATCGATGAAGACTACAATGCTCCTTCCCATATCAGATCGATGCTTTATGGTCACCCTTCTGTGTTTATTCCTATCCAAGACAATAAGCCTGTGCTGGGAAAATATCAGGAGGTGGCAGCTTTGGAGTTTGATGGCAGGGATGGAACAGGTAAAAATCCCATTAGACAAAGAACAGTCCAAATCTGGATTTATCCTTTAGAAGAGGTTGAGATGTTAGACTAGGTAAGAGGTAGATTCTTCAACAAATTTCTCAATACTCTTTAGCTGACTGGCTTTTATAGAGGGAGAGGACTCGGAAACTTCGCAGGCTAATTTGTATAGATCGACAGGATGAACAGAAATCCACTTATTATTTATGTAGAGAAAGACTATTAAGGACATAACTGCAATTCTTTTATTACCATTTGCTTTCAGGAGTTGGCAAGAAGTTTGAAGGTTTCGCCATATTCTTTGAGACCACGCTTAACTGCCCGCTTAATCAGAGCAGCTTTTTTAGGATGTTTTTTAGTGTATTCTCTGGCCTTAGTAACAACCTTAGGATTCATACTACTAAATTGTAACACAAAGCACATATGAAGGATGTAATATTCTTTGCTGGTAAAAATCCCATTAGACAAAGAACAGTCCAAATCTGGATTTATCCTTTGGAAGAAATAGAAGAACTTTAAGGGTTTATCTGGTAGATTCTGGTGTTTCCTGATTGGAAGATCACTTTTCCCAGGGTTTGGAACTTTGTTTCATTTAAATTAGGATATTTTTGTCTTTCTAAATCTCCAATATAAACATATGAAACGTTATATTTTTTAAGCAGGTTTTTAGTGGCCTCTGAGTCTTGGCTTTCATATAGGATTGTGACTTCAGTAGATCTTTTGCCTGCTTCATCATAAGAACCTCTCCACAGCCACTCATGAACCGGCCAGCCAATTATTGTAGGCAGACCGGTGTTGGAAGAGATCCGGGCATAATCAGTGTAGGAATCTCCCTGGGCTTCCAAAATAACCGGTTGGCCCGGAACGTTTTGGCTCAGCCAAAGAATTGCCTGGTAATCTGCTGGATATAACTCACTTAAGTAACTTAAGCCATCAAGTCCTTGGTAAGTCTTTAGCTCTCCATAGAAGGAGTTAACGGCAAAATTAGGATAAATGGCTACCAGGGAAAAAAGTAGAAATAAGGGTGTAGCGTAAAGGGTGAAGCGTAAAGTTTTATTAGGAAGGGTAAGAATTCTAGTGATCATGTAACCAGATATCAGACCTAAGATAATAAAGGCTTGGTAACCAAACTTAAAAACAGTATTAGCCCGGTAGTGGGCAGGATAGATATCTTTGGCATAGAAAAACTCAGGGATGAAGATGAGGATGGTGGCAGAGAGGATCAGAGTGAGAACTAGCAAATCTGTAGATGGTAGATGGTAGATGGTAGATGGTAATTTTCTAAAGATGGAGTGAAGGAATTTTTTAGTAGGGAGAACAAAGGTAAGAAAACCAAACAGCACGAAGTAGGGAAAGCCCCAAAGTATTGCCAGCATCCAAAGGGGAGAACGGGCACAATGATTAGCTTCAAATAAGAAAGGTCCGAGATGTCCCCGGTTGACTAAGAACTGGGGAGCACAAAGCACTCCCACTCCCGAGGCAAAGGGTTTAAAAGCCAGCCAGAAAGGGAGGGAAAAAACAGCTGTCAGTAAAACGATAATTACCATAGATTGGATGCTTTCTGAAAAGGCTTTACCCCACTTCAAGGTTTGTTTTTCTTTCATAAGGAGCACCAAAAAGATGACCAATAAATAAATCGGCCCGTCTAAAACGTTGGTCATCAAAAAAGTGGCTATAAGAAGTGAAAGTAGTAAGTAGTGAGTAATATGCAGTTTGGAGGAGAAGAAAATAACAAGCAAAAGAGCCAGGGCTAGGAGAATAAAGGGGATACCCAGGACATGGCCATGTAAATCTGCTACTACAAAAGAATAGAGAGGAAACTCGTGGATGGTGAAGGGGATAAACCTGGTGGCATTGGGATACCAGTAACCGGAAAAGTTCCACTTTAGAGGAAGGGTCCAAAAAGGTACTGCTTGGTCGGCAGGAGTATAAGTTTGAAAAAAGGCATAGATGGTATGAAGGTTCCCTCCCAGGGTGACCAGAAAAGAGCTAAGAAGGCCTGCTAAAACTGTGAACCGTGAACTGTGAACTGTGAACTTGTGGTAAAGGTTAGCCCCGAGAGAAAAAGAAGCAGCCAGCGTTAAACCAAAAAGAGTAGCTAACATCAGATTATAGGTAATAATGGAATCAATGCCGGAAAGTTTGGTCAACACTGCTGTTACCAAATGTCCAAAATAGTAATAGTTGATAGAATCCGGGGTCAGCCAAAGATCTTTGGGTGGAAAATAATCAGCTCGAAGAATGGAGTTGATAAAGCCAAAATCCATAAACTTTTCCAAACCATGAATGGAGGGTTCATGACCCCTCACCCAGGCCCAAAAGATGAGCCCAAAGGTAAAAAGAACCTCCTCAAAGATAAATAATTTCAGGTTTGGTAAAACTGCCTCTGAAGTTTTCCTCTGGTAGGCCAGATAGGTATTAACAACTAAAAATAAGGCTAAAACTATCAGCAGAGAAATAACACTGAAGTTGAGGATTTTTAAACTTCCTAAAAGCCAAATAGAATAACTGAGCAGTAATACTCCTAAGATTTTAGAAAAGATATAACCTTTATCAAAAAAGGATTTAAAAAGGAGAGAAGTGAGAGGGAAAAAAATCAGCCCTAAAGAAAAAAGGATAATCCACCATTGAAAGATATATAAAAGGTCTGAAGTAAACATTTAAAAATTGAATCTGTTTTGATTATATCAAAGAGATAAGGAATTGTTAGGATGAATTTCTCCAAGATAGAAAGCTGGATTTTTATTGGGATAATAAATAGTTTGGTAAATATCAAAATAGTTTCTCAAAGGAGAATTGGACAGATCTTTTGAACTCACAGCAAAGAGCTGTTTTCGGGCAGGGTTATAGCTGGTTAAGTTCCCGATACGGCATTTATTCAAACACTTCCCCCCGGGATCATAAAATTTTAAAAAGATCTCCGGGGCGTTAAACTCCCCGCTTAGATAAAGATCGTCAAAATTATCTTTGTGGCTTAGAAAGTAACCCATGATCTCTTTGGGTCCATACTGCCATCCCCAATAGTCTGAAGAATAAAGAGGATAGTCCTGGAAGTATTTCTGCAGGAAGATTTGAAAAGAAAGGAAAATAATTACAGTCAAAAGGAAGGTCAGGAGAATTTTAATAAAATTTTTGCTAAAAAGAGTCAGAAGATAAAATAAGCCAGCCGCAGAAAGAATCTGCCAAGGGATAACCCCAATAATTGATCTGGTAGCTCGAGCACTCTCATCAACAGTAAAAGCACTTCCTAAAGGGTACAAAACAAGCCACACTCCTAAAAGAAAGAGAGTCGCTTTTTGTTTATTCTTGATAATAAAAACAATACCTAGAAGGGTGAGTGGCAGCTGAAAAAGATAAAGCTCACCGATGCCTTTTACAGAGTGGCGGGTGATAAAACTCCCCGGCATACCAATGTCTCCTTTCAAAAAGAGGAAGTCAGGGGAGAAATGGCTAAAATAGTTTTTTATGATGTGCTGGGTGGCAGTTTTGGAAGCAGGAGGTTGAGAGAAAATACTCACTTGTTCCCATCTGGCCCAGCCGGAAGGAGAAGCAAGAGCTTGGAAAAAGGGGAAAATCAATAGGAATAATATGAAGAGGCCTGCCATGGTATGAACTCGATGTTTTAGGAAAAATCTGCGGTATAAAAAGGCCAGACTTAGAGTCAGTAAGGGTACAAAAACCCGGGCCGGAAAATAGCTGTAGAGACTAACAGTAAAGGTTATAACACTGAGGAGCAGGTAGAGGGGAGAGTTTTTAGATTTGAGGAAAAAATAGACAGCCAGAGTGGTAAAAAAGACAAAAGCTGCAATTCCTTCCAAAGCCACCCGGCTTATATGGATATGCCAGGGTGAGATGGCTAAAAAGAAGGCAGACAAGAGGGCTATCATTTCCCCTTCTTGTTGGGGAAAGAGCTCCCGGACTAATAAAAAAAGGGCCAGTATCCCTAAAACTCCATAGACTACTGAGGCAAGACGGACGGAAAACTCATTTAGGCCAAAGAGGGCTACGAAAGGAACTGTGGAATAAATCTGCAGGGGATTTTTATACTCTCCAAAAGCTTTAAAGAAAATAGGATGAGGAATACCATGCTCATCTTTTCCTTGAGTAAGGATGGTAAAAGCGTTATAGCCTATAGAGGCCTCATCGGCAAAAAACCCAGCGGGAACTGCATCGAGTTTGTAAAGACGAAGGAATAACCCTAGTATTAAAATAGCAGCAAGTAGTAAGTATTCCAGTTTAAAGGGAACTTTAATCATTGCCGAGGATTTGCAAATAGTCATCAGCAGTTAGTCTGCTTGTATTTTTAAAAATTATGACTTTGGGGTGATCGTAGACTTGAAAAGTTTCTTCACTTAAATCATCATTAACTTCCCAGCCCAAAAGGGAAGGGTAGGAAGAGAATTCTGCTACCTTTTGGTAACCAAGTTGGCCTGAAAACAACAGCTGGTAATATTTGCTGGTGAGAGGGTATTTTTCCGATAAATTAATTAAAGTTCCATAAAGTCTTCTACTGCCTAAGATAATGTAATCTCCGGAGGATAGTTTTTGGGCATAATAATCAAGCTTTTCCCCGTTATCTGCATCATAAATGGTTAGAGACTCGGTTTGATAAAGGTTTGGATCAAGATTCTTAAGAGGGAGGGGTAAACCATCATCCCAGTGCTCATTATAGATAATACTCCCCTCCCTGATATGGCTGTAAATCCAGAGGGAAGCACTAATTCTGGTTTGTTCCCTGGTATAGATGGAAAAAATGGCTAAGCCCCAAAGAATACTGAGGGTAATCAAGACAACTATCATCACTTTCCAGGTAGAGGAAATAACCCTTAAGAAATAAACTAGCAGATGGGGCAGTTGATGGACCTGGTGGGCACTATGATGAAGGGCTTGAGCAAAGCGATATAAAAAGAAGCTGGCAAAAATAATAAAGAAAGGAATCACTGGCATCATGTAGCGGATAAATTTAGTATGCCAGGTTCCCACATAAGCAAAATAAACCAGAGGGAAAGAAAGAAGTACTATCAGTTTAAGATCCCTTTTCCTCACCCCTTCCCAGATAGTAAGAAGGATTCCTGGAATAATAAAAAGGGCCAGGGGCCCTATTTGCCAAAGGAGATTTTGGAGTTGGAAAAGATAGGGGATAGTGTGGTCAAACTGTAAAGTATAGGGAACTGCTAGAGAACCAGTAGCTACTCCGGACTCATACCTCATGGATTCTAGAAACTTATCCCAAGAAAGGAAGGTGTAGGGGGAAAGGATGGTAAAAACTACAGCTCCTAAAATGAAAAGTATGAGCAGAAAAAAACCGGCTTGAAGAAACTTTTTTTTAGAGAGAATAAAAAATAAAAAGGCTGTCAAAGGAAAAATGATATAGGAGGCAGCGGTGGTTTTTGCTGCAGCAGAAAGCCCCAAAATTCCTGCTGCCCAGACTATATTTTTAATTCCGGGTTTTCCCAAAAAATCTATGGAAAACAAGGCCAGGGAAACTGCCAGAAGAGCCAGAATACCCTCGGTGGTATCAAAGTGAGCTGTTTGGATAGAGCCGGCAGCAAAGGTAAAAACCAGGGCAGAAAGCAGAGCCGTCTCTTTATTAAAACTCTTTTTAGCTAAAAGATAGAGGGGAATAATGGTGAGGGTGGAAAAAAGAGCGGAGAAAAATCTTCCTAACTGATTAATTTGTCCCCAGTCAGAAACCCAGGCAGGATTGTGGGTAAACTTTACCAATAAATCTCCGGAGACCCGGTAAAGATAAATAGTCAGGCCCCCATAAGCAAAAAATTGGGGGTCCAGATTATCAAAAAAATGGATTCTGGAGACAGTACTGGCAATATTTCTTTCATCGGGATGGAAATAATGCCCAGAATCCCAATTAAGATTATAGAACCTAAGAAAACCTCCTGCGAAGAGAAGTAGAACTATAAAAGTAAATTCAGTTTTAATTTTCAAAAGTGACATGGTTTTTATAGATCCTTCGACTCACTCCGTTCGCTCAGGATGGCGCTTCGCGCCACTTTTTCTCCCATCTCCATGGCATAGTTGGTTTGACGGTCCCAAGGATAGACCATGTCCATATTAGCCAGGTAGACATTTTTTATGGGTGTTTCCATGGTGGGGATAAGGTTGGGATAGTCAGCGGTGACGATAGGTTGAGCAAAAAGGGAGAGAAATAAGTGGGAAGTGATAAGAGACGAGTGGTAGGTTGGATTAATCTGTTTTAAGAAAGGATCAAAAATCTGAAGCAGTTGTGTGGCGGTCATTTTCAGATAAGGGTGGTCGGATGGCAAGTAATTGCCGATATAAAGAATATGGTGGTTACCATAATATTTCGAGTCCATAAAGTTAGTATGCTCGGCTAAAACCAAAAAAGGGAAAGAAGTATCAGTGACGTTTAGCCAGTAAATGTCACCTAAAAAAGGCTTTTTTAAAATGAGAATTAAATTAAGAGCATGAAGGTGAGGGATAGAGGAGATCCTTTGGATGTAATCATGGGGTAAGCCAGAGGTAATTTTAGTAAAGATGGGAGAAGGTAGGGTAACAATCACTTTATCAAATTGGTGGGTAGTTGATGGTTTGTGGTTGATGGTAAGACTAATTTTATTCTCACCACTAGTAAGACCTGAAATCTCAGTATTAAGTAATATTTTTCCACCCAGATTTTCTATTTCCTGAGCTAACCTGTCCGCAAAACTTTGAAAGCCACCTTGGGGGTAAGCTAATTTAAAGGTTCTTTTTTTAATGCGGGACCAAAACCACGTTAAGGCAATGTTGTCTTTATAATCTCCGAATTTGCCGGTAAATAAAGGTTCCCAAACGAGCTTAGTTGCTTTTTCACCCATATATTTCCTGATCCAGGGAAGAGCTTTTTGGCCTTCAAATTTTTGGTAGCGGGGAGTGAGTTTCATGTAAAAAGCGGCCAGTCCCATCCGGATCCGGTCCACAAAAGGCAGATAAGGAAACCTTAGAATTGAGAGCGGCGAGTCAAAAGGCAAAGATTTGTTGTCCACAAAAACATTGGTTTGTGGTTGTTTCACTATTACCGGGTAATTTAACTCTTTAGCTAAATTTAAAGCATAATCGTCACTGGTAAACCAATGATGGTAAGCTTTTTCTAAGGTCCACTCCCATTCCGGCTTACTAAAACCAACGGCTAAGCCGCCCACCTGGGACTCTTTTTCGAACACAGCCACTTCATGCCCCTGTTGGGTAAGCCTTAACGCCGCAGTAAGTCCCGTAAAGCCAGCTCCTAAAATAGCTATCCTCATGGACTAATTTTACCTTATTTACCTTGTTTATTGCTAAAGTTATCTTTTTTTGATAACCTGTCAGGCATGAAGAAAAAGACTAACCTTGATTATGTGCCTTCTCATATTGCCATCATCATGGACGGTAACCGCCGCTGGGCCAGGTTCCGGGGGTTGCCGGATTATAAGGGGCACGAAGCAGGTTCTGAGGCCCTGGAAAAAATTGTTGAGGCAGCAGAGAAGATGGGCATTAAAACAGTTACTGTTTATGCTCTTTCTACTGAGAATATTACCGAGCGGGCCAAGCGTGAGGTGAGGGCTGTATTCCAGATTATGCGCAGCGGTTACCGCACTAAGCTAAAAAAGATGATGCAAAAAGGAGTCAGGGTGGATATTTTGGGGGAGTTAAACGGGCTACCAAGTACTATCCGAAAGATTGTGGAGGAGATACGGAAAACCTATATTGCCAGCGAATCCATAAAATTAAATATTGCTTTAAATTATGGAGGGAAAAAAGAGCTTTTGGAAGCTATTAAAAGTATTATGAAATCAGGGATTGATGTGGAGAAATTAAACGAGGAGATCATCAATAAAAGCCTTTATACGAATGGTCAGAAAGATCCGGAATTGGTAATCAGAACGGGTGGATATATCAGGCTTTCTAATTTTCTGCTTTGGCAGACAGCTTATTCGGAATTATATTTTACTAAGACACTCTGGCCTGATTTTGGAGCAGCAGATTTAAAGAAGGCTATTTTGTGGTATCAAGCCCAAAAGAGAAATTTTGGTAAATAGTTTAAGGAACCTCGTTCCAGATGGAAAGGTTTCTTCCTAAGATATCCTTGAAATTTACCAAATATTTAGGTTGGTATTTCACTGTTTCTGCAGGGGTAGTGCCGTTAATGGCTCCCAAGGTGCGCATGAATTGGGGAGGATAAGAGGGATTTAAAGCGATGACTGCTCCATTAATGATTAAAGCACTGGCTGAGACCACGGAGG
Source organism: bacterium (assembly GCA_030647265.1). Lineage (GTDB taxonomy): Bacteria > Patescibacteriota > Microgenomatia > Daviesbacterales > UBA10151 > JAUSJM01. The sequence goes on along the minus strand of JAUSJM010000018.1, from coordinate 6,852 downwards.
TGGGACAGGGACTGGATGAGGCGGCATCACAAAATTGGCTGGTTGGTCCGGCAGTAATGAAAACAGCATCTAATTCTGTGACAGTGGTGGCCACATAAATGTTCCCTTTGACAATAAAGATGGTGCCGTAGGTTTTAGTGTTGTTGAGTGAGGCATCAACAGCTCCTCCATAGGTAATATTACCGTTAATAGTTAAATCCCCGTCTACAAAAATAATAACTGTGCCATTATTGGTAGTTTTATCTCCGGAACAGGCTGGTTGATCATTGTTGTTTAGAAAGAGACATTTGGTATCAATAGTGAGGTTACCAGGGTCTACTCCATTCTTACTGATATGAAATAGGCGGTAGGGATCGTTACTTTGCAGGGGAGTAGGTTGAGATCCACCTGAAACTGGAACAATCTTAAATTTGTCTAACTTGGCATTTATCTCGGCGCCTCTTATGTAAAGAGTGTGAGTTCCAGCAGATAAATTAGTCCAGATTTTGGGAGAGTATTGTGCTATAGGTGGGTTAGTATCACTTCCTGTTGTGCCTCTCCAGGAAGCAATTTTTTCCACAAAAGCTCCCCCTGTGGAAGGAATATCCCAGGCTTTTGTTATGTCTGTGTAGGGGTCGGTGTCAAAATCAACGAGGAAGGTATTGTTAGTAGTGGCGGTAGTATTAACATAAGCATAGATTTGGTAGTCTCCTAGGGTAGGAATGTAAATTGAGTAACCTACCCGAGGGCCAGGAGAGGCTGTTTTGCTGGGAGTAATATGAATTGGCGGTCCGGGCTGAGTGGAGAATTGGGACCCCTGAGCACCATTAATTCGATCTGTCCATGCCTCTGCTTCGATATATTGATTAATAGTGTTTCCCGGATAACCTGTGAGAGGGAAAGAGGTCAGAGATTCTGTTATCGAACCTGTGAACTCCGTTTTATAACTGCTGATTACTTTGGACTGGTCATAGTAAAGGGACTTTAGTTCCTCATAGGAAAGAATGGAGAACTGGGGAATTTGGGCTTCACTGTTAATAATACAGGAAAAGGTTGGGTCAAGAGAAAAGTTAGTGGCGGAGTTGGGATTGGTAACGCTTAAAAAACCGCTGTCAATCTGAATGGCATTAGTACCGGTAGGGCAACTCTGGGCTAAAATATTGGATCCGGGCCAAAGATAAAAAGATGAAACAACAATGGCAATTGCCAGGCCGACGACGAAAACTAGAAATTTTTGTGCCTTCATTGGTTGGAATGAACATCACCGCCGGAAGTTTTCAGCCAGGGGCTGTTAGCACCGGGAGTGGGGGTAGCAGTAGGGGCTGTAGTGGGAGTAGGAGTAGAGGTGGGGGCAACACTGGGAGTAGGGGTAGGGGTGGCCATTAATCCTCCCGGGCAGTTGGCAGAGTTAGCAGCAACGGGGACGATATTAGAACGAGGAGATGAACCAAAACTGTTATAACCTATTACGTAATAGCTATGGTTGGTATTGGGGTTCACCACATCTCGGTAGGTGTTAATGTAGCTGATATCGAGGAAGGAGTCGTTATCATAGATTTTGTAGTGGTCAGTGAGGGGGTAGATTAAGGGGTAAATACCGAGCAGCGTAGGCCAGGAGAGGTCAATATTGATCCTGTCGCCGTTAAAGGCACAGGTGGCAGTAAGGGCTGGGTTGGGCCAGTCAATCCAAAATTGTTTAGAATGGGAGAGAAGGAAGACCAAGTTGTCAGAGCGGTAGTTGCCATAAAGACGGAACTCATAGGCTCCGGGATCCATGGAGCTGGGGAGTTGGAGAGAACAGCCTCCGGCAAGCCATGGCCTGGTGCTGGGTAAAGAAGTTAAACAAGGGCTGCCGGGGTTGTTGCCGGTAGTTTTCCAGAGTAAAGCTTTTTGCATGACAGCGTTATTAGTGAGGGGGATATCACTGGCATCAGTATCTTCAGTTCCCACTATAAACAACCCCATCCAGTCATAAGAGGTAGCCAGTTCAGCTTTAGTGGGTTGAGGGTAAAAGAGGACAGCTAGAATGGTAAGGCTAAAAATTAGGGAGAAGGCTTTAGTAGAAGTTATCATCCTTCTTTAAATATAGGGGTAATACTACTCCCAAGTCAACTTTTTAAAGTGAACTAATTTGTTTTTCATCTAACAACCACTTGTATACCGGTAATACAGTTATTATTTTATCCCCAAACTCAAGAGTCTCATTGTCATCTTCCGTTAATATTATTCCGGTGCTTTTTTCTACCTCATTCATCGCTTCAAGTAAAGCCTGTATCTCTCTTTCCCTGGCAGTAGGTTCGGTTATAGTTTGAGAAACCTGGATAAAGGTTTTCTCTTTAGGAAGGTAAAAATCAACTTCCTTATCTGTCTCTGTTTTATAATAGTAAATGTCATCTTCATATAGTCTGCGCAGTTTTAGAAAGACAGAATTTTCTAAAAATTTGCCTTTATCCTCGGAAAAAGAAAACGCCACCGCTTTAACAAGTCCCGTATCAATACAGTAGACTTTCTTATTTGCAATCTGTTGTTTTTTAACCGAAAAGGCGTAACGGAAAACCACCAAAAGCATCCAACTGGCCTCTAAATAATCTATGTAGCTGGATATAGTATTAACACTCCCAAGTTGTAACAGCCCTTTAAGCTTGTTATAAGAAACAAGGGAGGAAATATTACTCAGAAGATAAAATGTCAGTTCCCGGAGTGGTTTAGTATCGGTTAATTTATACCTTTCTCCAATATCCCGACTTATAATATCGTCATAGAGAGTCTTATATATTGGCACCTGGGGATATTGTAGGGCTTGTGGTACTCCGCCTTCCTGTAAATAATCTCTAAAAGCCTTTTTTAGCTCACCTTTCTGGACGGTTGTTAAAAGTTTTAAATCCGGCAGGTCCAACTTTTTAAACTTTAAGTACTCTTTGAAAGAAAAGGGAAAAAGCTCAACCGGAACATAGCGTCCGGTTAGCTTTGTGCCGAGTTCTTTGGAAAGAAGCGAGGCGTTAGAGCCGGTAATATAAAATTTGTATCCTGCTCTGATCATTCTATTAACAAAGCTTTCCCACCCTTTTATATTCTGTACCTCATCCATTAAGAAGACTTGTTGATTTCCAAAAAGTTCTATTAAAAGCTCGTGCAGTTTAGTAAAATCTGCTACTGTAAAGCTAAGAAACCTCTCATCCTCAAAATTAACATAGAAATAGTTATTATCCGGATAGAATTGGTGGGCCAGTTGTGCCAGTAGTGTTGACTTTCCTGCTCGACGTAAGCCGGATATCACTACCGGAAATGGCGTGTTCTTATATGACGCGATCTCGGCAAGTTTATTTCTCTCTATTCCTAAGTCTTTATGGAGAATTTCTTCCCGCTGCTCTATTAATAAGGCGCGTATCTCATCAGAGAATTTCATTCTAAGTGAAATCTTATCATAAATTGTTTTCATTGTCAATGAAAACTTTTCAGGATAAAACTTCCTACTCCCAAGTCAACTTTCTACATACGGAAGGTCCGGTCCAAACATTAATCCAAAAACTGTGTGATCCGGTACCGACAGAAGCTTTATAAGTTCTTAATTGGCCGGGAAGACGACCTCCATCACAACCATGACCAGACCTTGCACCACTAATGGCTCCGTACCAAATAGTAACTGAAGTGGTTATCTCAGTTCCTCGCCTGTGAAGGAAGGAATTTGGCAGACACTGAAACACCTCTATAGTAATTACAGCAGCCTCCATTGGAGCGCCACTGCAGTGCAAATCGATGAGAACCTGCACCTACTAAGAATTGTTGAGAGATACCACCTCTAAATGATGCCGGATTATCAGAAACACCTTCTGGCCCGTATTGAGAATCAACAGCAAGTCTCATGGCGATATGACTGTCATCATCATCTTGTAGTCCCCATTGACCATTGGCTTCCACTACACCGGCAACAGGAGCAGTAAAAGTCCATCCTGCCAGCTCATGATATGAATCATTCCCATCTCCCCACGCAGTGCCGGCGGCATACCAGTTCCAAGTTTTGATTGCGCTTAAAGTTCCATCTCCTCCTGACGGCCAGCTAGCTCTACAATCATTGTTCATACAAAGCCCACTCTGACCTTTGACATAACCTGCGACATCCAGCTTTTGAGAAGGGTTTGTTGTCCCGATGCCGACGTTGCCGACAAACCAGGCATTACCAAAGCCTGGATTACCCCAACCACCGGCTCCTCCGACATTTAACGACCCTGGAGCAAACACTCCTGGAGTGTGTACGCCAGAAGTAAAAGCACCATCTTGATTAAGTCTTAACCAGCTGTCGCTGCTTCTGAAGGCGTGTTTACCTGATAAAGCAACATCACCATTAACATCCAACTTATTTGCTGGACTCGCCGTCCCGATGCCAACGTTGCCTGCATTTGCAATAAACAAATCAGTAGTACTCCACGTCGTGCTATCTGCACCAAAAGCTAAGCCACTACCAGAATTTGATATAAAGGATGTAGTACCACCCGAATTAGTAAGCAACAGAGATGTCCATAAAGGCCCTATCAGTTCAGCTACTTCATATTGAGACGTCGACTGAAGTTTCAGTGGTCTATCCGAAGAACTAGAACCTCCGGAAACATGTAGTTTCGCTCCCGGTCCCGCTGTTCCGATGCCGACGTTGTTACCTATGGTGGTAGGATATAAGTTGTTGCCGGAGAGTGTCCAATAACCTCCAGAGTTAAGTTTAATGCCATTCCAAAAAAGGTCTCCGGCCACATTATATAACTTATCTGTAGTAGGAGAAGGAGCAGTATTTTGGTTTAATTGAACTATGCCTGAGATATTAACATCAGATTGGATATCCTGGTAAGTGGGATTAACTACTGCTCCTGCTTCTAGGACATCAAAAAAGGAATCATCATCAAACTTCCCGGGAAGGGAAGGAGAAGAGACTCCTGCTACTTGAGGGTGGGGAGAAATAGCTTTTTGATAAAGGAGATAGCCTCCTAAAGAGAGGACTACAAGGGAAAGGACCAGAACTGCTGTCTGGAGGGGTTTAATCTTCATTAAAAGTTTTCTTGGGTCCATGTTATTTTTTGGTTGCTGATGAACTGGCTGTTGAGTAAGTGATAGTTTTTACCAGATACTCTGACCCTTGGGACTCTAAAGTAATCAGGACATTTTTCCCTGTTTGGATGGCACTTATATCCGAGGTGGCCCTGCTTGGTAAATTAGGTTTTGCCGGAGCCGGATAAATAATTAAAGTGGGTGATAATTTAATAGTAGCTTCTTTTTTGTCAGAGGCCTGCAGGGTAATACTGGTAGAATCTTTTTTAACAACAACCCCTTCCATAATAGTCTGCTGGCTCTTTACTAAAGATTTCAGATCAGAGGTGGAGATGGAGGAGGGGTTAAAGGAGGGAAGGGTTCCCAAGCCCTGTTGGCTGGCAAACTTTGATCCGTACCAGAAACCCCCGTAGGCAGCTGCCAGCAGAGCCAGGGGAATAAGGATAACCAGAAAAAGCTTAGGGATGGACACTAACCCCATCATAGCTATCTTCTTTAGAGAGTGTCAAGGGCAGGAGAGTTTGGGGAATGATAAAATACCAGATATGGTTAAACTGAATGCTAAACAGTTAAGAAGTCATCAGTCATCAGCTGTCAGTCGTCAGAAAATAGCAAAGAACGAAATTTATATTATTTTGGATAACGTTTTAGATACTTATAATGTAGGTTCTATTTTTAGACTGGCTGATGGGGTAGGAGCAAAGAAAGTTTATCTCTGTGGTAGTACAAGTACTCCTCCCAATCCCAGGATTAAAAAGGCCTCCATTAATACTACCGAGTGGGTGGAGTGGAGCTACTCTGAGAATGTGGTTGGGGTAATTAGGGAGATAAGGGAGAAGGTACCAAAGATACAGATTGTGGCAGTAGAGCAAAGCGAGAAATCCGTCCCTTATAATAAGTTTGACTATAATTTGCCCTTGGCTTTGGTGGTAGGGCATGAGACATATGGAGTGTCCAAGGAAGTTTTGGAGATGGTAGACGGGGTAGTGGAGATCCCTATGTTCGGGGTAAATATCAGTTTAAACGTTATGGTAAGTCTGGCAATAGTTTTATATAAGGCCTTAGAAAAGACAGTTTGTGCTGATTGACACTTCAAGCTGAATCAGATAGAATACTAGTGTTTGAATGAAGAGTGTGGAGTTCCGGAGTTTGGAATTTTTCTATGATGATGACAAATTTTAGGTCTACTCATTTTTAATTCTCTGCTCTTAATTCTACATTCCAAATTCCTTTTGCACCTTAACAAATAAATAAGCGAAGCTTGAAAAAACTTCGTTTTTATAACCACTTAATTAATTTTGAAAAAGTGGTGGGTAAAGTCAGTCATCAGTACTAAGTCATCAGTCGCCCCGATTTTATCGGGAAAGCTGAAGACTGAAAGCTGATAGCTGGCAAATGACAAGAGTGTAAATTCTTGTCAGTTTCTTTTGAGTAAAGCTTGTTGAAAGCTTTGCTTGAGTTAAAATTTAAGTAGAGCCGGATACAAGTTTACTCATTTAATTTGAGAGTTTGATCCTGGCTCAGGATTAACGCTGGCGGCGTGCTTAATGTATGCAAGTCAAGGGGGTCCGTCTCGCCTCGCAAGAGGCGGACGAGATAACCGGCGGACGGGTGAGTAATAGGTGGGAATCTTCCTTAAAGTGGGATATAGCCCCGAGAAATCGGGGGTAATCTCCCATGTGACCGCAAGGTCAAAGTCGCAAGACGCTTTAAGATGAGCCTGCCTCCTATCAGCTTGTTGGTGGGGTAATGGCCTACCAAGGCGACGACGGGTAGCTGGTCTGAGAGGATGGTCAGCCACAATGGGACTGCGACACGGCCCATACACCTACGGGTGGC
>JAUSJM010000014.1 GCA_030647265.1 bacterium | reverse complement strand
GAATACCAGGCTGTGAAAAAGGCTTTTGAAAAGCTGCTGACTAATTTAAAAGAGCTTCTACCGTCCAGAATAGAGGTAAGGACCGATTCCCAGCTTTTAGCTCACCAGCTTACAGGAGATTATAAGGTGAAAAACGAACGATTAAAAGTGATGGTGCTGGAAATAAAAAAATTAGAGGAAAGGTTGGGTCAGGTTTCTTACACCCAGATTCCTCGTTCGGAAAATTATTTAGCAGACAGATTAGTCAATCTAACTTTAGACAAGCACTCCTAAATCTTATCTTGAGTAACTTCGATACTGTTCCTCTCTCTTGAAAAGCTGATACGATCTAGGTACGATACGTGTGAAATTAGTCCCTTTCTCTAATTAATAATAATATGATGATGCTTTCGCGAAACTGTCCCGTCTCTTTGGTCGTGGGAGCTGCAGGCTTTTTGGGGTCACATCTTTCGGACCGGCTGCTAGAAAAGAATGTCCAGGTGATCGGTTTGGATGATTTGTCGCAAGGGAGAATGGAGAACCTGACAGGGGCTTCCAAAAGCAAAAAGTTTCACTTTCTACACCAAAGCGCCGGCAAAGTTTTAGATTTGGAGATTCCCCGTCTTGATTATGCCTTTTTTATAATTTCCGAAGAGCTTGATGAGGCGGATTTTGAGGATTGCTGGTCAAACTTCTTGAACTTTGTCACACCCTTTAAGGCAAAGATTGTCCTTGTTTCTACTATTGAGCTTTATGGCATTCATGCCCAGAGATTGCAAAACCTGCGTCATGCCGAAGAAAAGCTGGCCCGGATCAGTATGGAGGAAAAAGCTAATGCCCGGGTAGTACGCCTGGCAGCTATTTACGGACCGAGGATGCACTTTCGTTCCCATGATCCGATGGTGCGCCTTATCCAGGCAGCCGCGGAGGAAAATTTACCACAGGAGGTGGTAGCCTTGGATTTTATTACCCGCAGCCTGTACGTTTTAGATGCAGTAGATCTACTACTTAAGGCGGTAATGCACAGTGCCACGGTACACAAAATCTATGACGGGGCACTGCTTTCCCCGGTGAAAGTAGCGGAGATCAAGCAGGTACTGTTGGATCCTTTATGGCATGAAAGCCGAAACTTTTTGCCTACTGAACTGCCCCCCTGGCCTACTCCCAACCTTTCCAAAACTATAAAGGAACTTTCCTGGAAGCCTCGGACCTCTTTAGTAGTGGGTTTAAAGGAAACGATGCATTATTTAAAGGAACATCCCGTTGAGAAGAAAGAGGAAAAGCCTAAAGTACCGGAGAAAAAATTTTGGCCGGAGAAGATAGAGGAGTCGGAGGTAAAGCAGGGGAGTTATATCAGGGTTTCAAAGGCCCAAGTAGCCGGGATAAAACATTACATTTTTTTGGCTATTGTGTTGGGCTTTGTCTTTTACGCTTTGTTCTACCCTTTAGGGTTAATGTTTTGGGAGAGATACCGGGTTCCTCAAAACCTGGCCCAAACTGCCCTGGCTTTAGGGGAGGGTAATTTACAACAGGCTCAAAAGGAGGCAGGAGAAGCGGAAGCAGGAGTGGAGAAGATGGAAGAGGTTCTGGGACTGGTAAGGTTGGCAGGGGAGTCGGGAGTATTGAAAGCCCCTTTGTCGGAATTTATTTTGACAACTGAAAGTTTAAACGAACTGACTAAAGGTACAAAAGAAGGGGTGGAAGGAGTAAAAGACCTGGCTGAAGGGTGGGAGATCATCAACGGAGAAAGACAGGGAGATTCTAAAAAACTTTTGACAGACGCCGTCACACTCCTTACTAATTCTCAAAAGAGATTGTCTTTTGTCAGTGAGAGACTACAGGGAATGGATCCGCTGAATTTACAATCCCCACTGCTTGGTTTGCAAAATCAACTCAGCTTTTTAGGGGGATGGACCTACCTTTTATCCCAGGGGATGGCTGCCGAGGGTAAGCAAAATTACCTGCTGCTGCTTTTGGATAATACTACCTTAAGACCGGGGGGAGGGGTAGCCTTATCCTATGCCAGAATTTCCTTTGACCAGGGAAAATTGGAGGAAATAAAGGTGGGTGATATCTCGGAGCTTGATGATGCCTTTAAAGATCATCTGGAGCCTCCCACTGAGGTAAAAAATGATTTAGGGCAAAGCGAGTGGCGCTTAAAAGAGGTTGCCACTGAGATGAACCTTCCCTCCACCGGGCGCTTTGCTTCCTGGATCTATCAAAAGGAGAGCGGAGAAAAAGTCTCAGGAGTCATCTTACTTGATCTTTCTGCCTTGGCCTCCCTTTTAGGGGTTTTGGGACCGGTAAACACTTCCCAAGGAGAAATAAGCGCCGGTAACTTTTGGAGTGAGATGGTGACTTCTGAGGGGAAAACGGTGATGACTCCGGTCTTTAAAGAGACTCTAAACCGCCTTTTTTTCCTGCCGCAAAAGGATTGGGGGAAACTAATGGAGAATACCCTGGAAAACTTCTCCCAAAAGCACCTCAGCTTATATTTTACGGACACCTCTTTGCAAACCTTTATCCAGACAAAGAATTGGGGCGGAAAGGTAGAGAGGGTCAGCAAGGGAGAAGAAGGGGAGTGGCATGATGTTTTAGCGCTTTCCGAGACGGAAACCGGAGGAACAGGCGGTAACTACTTTTTACAAAAAGGGGTGAACTTGCAAACCAGCCTGACTCAAAACGGAGAGGTCAACCACTCTTTGATAGTTAACTACTTTAACCAGAGGGGGGGTGGGGTGCTGAATAGCTACCGGGCCAAACTTCGAGTTTATCTGCCTTCGGGAAGCAGAGTGACTAAAGCTACTCTGGGAGGAGAGGATTTGACAGGAAAGATGGGCAGCTTTTCCGATTTGGGGTGGGCCGGCTTTTCTTTCCCCCTACTTGTTCAACCCCAGGAGCAAAAAGATTTCCTTCTCCAATATGAGGACACAGAGAGGGCAAAGTTTAAGGAGGAGAAGCTTACATATAGCTTAAATGTTTATAAACAACCGGGAGCTGATAAGGATAAGTTTGAGTTTAAATTGAATTTGCCGGAGGGCTTTAAAGCGCTTAATAATGGAGCCTCCTTTAAGGGAGATTTATCCCGAGACCAACATCTTTCCTGGACGATCGAGAGATAACTCCAACTCTTTCTTGCTTCAGGAACCTAAATATGGTAAATTACTCAGGTTATGGATAGATTATCATTAAAAGCTGCTGAGCGCACTATTTTAGGGAAAAAAGTTAAGAAACTGCGCCGGGACGGTTTTATTCCCGCCCACGTTTTTGGTAAAAAGACGGAAACGGAACATGTTTCTGTCCAAGCCCGTGATTTTGCCAAAGTTTACGATACTGCCGGTGAGACGGGCTTAATTGACTTAAAAATCGGTGAGGAGAAGGTCAGGCCGGTATTGATCCGCGAGGTACAGCTTGATCCGCTAAGAGGAGAAACCCTACATATAGATTTTTACCAGGTGAATCTTAAGGAAAAAGTTCAGGTCCCGGTTCCTATTGAGCTTATCGGGGAAGAACCTGAGGTGGTTCATTCCGGGGAAGCGGTGGTTATTCAACCCATAGGGGAGGTGGAGGTGGAAGCTTTACCGGCTGAGTTACCGGAAAAAATTGAGGTTGATATCTCTAAACTGAAAAAGATTGATGATGCCATTTTGGTTTCTGAACTTTTGGTGCCGGAAGGAGTAACTATCATTGCTGATCCTGAGACAGTAGTAGTGAAGCTGGATAATGCTGTTTCTGAGGAAGCACAAAAATTAATGGAAGAGGAGGCAGCTGAAGCTGCGGCGGCTGTGGAAGCAGCAGTTCCTGAGGGAGTTGAGGAAGCCCCGGCGGAAGGCCAAGGCCCTGAGGAATCGAAGGGCGAAGCAGTTGCTGAGGGTGAAGAGAAGGCTGAAGAAGAGCCTACAAAAAAAGAAAGTTCTAAGGAGTAACCTCTTTAAAATGGAAAGAATTCCTAATGAGTCTGTAAATCAAGGTGTAACTTCAGAAATTTATCAAAGTGAAGAAGAAGAGATTTTTTTAAGGGCGGAACAACTTACCCAAGATTTACTTATTGAAAGAATCAATCAAAGAAGATTATCAGAAAGATCCCGACGAAGTTTATTAAACTTGGAGTACCAATTAGAAATAGAAGAGCATATCCGAGAGTTTTTGGCTGGAATGGATCGACCGTTCCGCTCTCGTGTAACCGTCAAGACTTTCCGAAAATTTGTCGGGCCTCCAGGTTCTAACACGGTTTTTTGCTAAATACGTTTAATTTGCGCTTATTTTGCGGGAATTCCAGCTTCAGGCCAGGCAGCTACCATGATTGATTTGCCTTCATGGGGTAGTTTATGCCATAACTCTTCTGTAATAAAAGGCATAAAAGGATGAAGCAGCTCTAGGCAGGTTTTATAAACATACTCCAGACAAGGTTGAGCTTCAGCCCTTCTCTTTTTAGACCACTCTACATAACTATCAGCAAACTTATGCCAGATGAAATCATAAAGGTCTTCTACAGCCAGGTGAAGCTGGTAACTTTCTAGGTTTTTAGTGACAGAGTCAGTTAAGCCATTCAGCCACTGAATAATTTCCGTGTCTTCTTCATGGGAAAAGTCAGAAGAGGTAGCAGCGTCTTTTGGTTTAAGCTCAAAGATAAAGCGGTGCAGATTCTTGAGTTTGGTGCCAAAATTCCGGAAATTTTTACATCTTTCATCCATAATTCGGCGGGAGGTTCTGGCATCTCTACCTGGGGCAGAATATGTATAAAGGGCCATTCTAGTAGCATCAACTCCCCAAGTCTCGACTAACTCATAAGGGTTAATGCCATTACCTAAGGATTTAGAGAACTTTTGCCCCTTCGGATCGCGAATAGTTCCATGAAAGAACATGTTTTTAAAAGGAATCTGACCTTTGAACCATAGGCTAAGCATTATTTGGCGAGCTATCCAAAGATACTTAATCTCCGGGGCAGTTAGTTCAAAGTCCCAAGGGAAATACCTGTCAAGCTCTCTTGTCTTATCTGGCCATCCTAGGGTAGCTAGGGGCCATAGCCCGGAGGAAAACCAGGTGTCTAAAACTTGTTCGTCTTGGATCCAGTCAGAAGCTTGGCAAATAAGACATTTCTGAGTGGGTTTTTCCAAAGAGATAACCATCCCCTTGTCTTTGCTTACTTCATGCTGAGGATTGCATTTTTGACAGTACCAAACGGGAATTCTGTGTCCCCACCACAGAGATCTGGAGATGGACCAATCATGAATCTCTTTATACCAGTCAGTCAAAATTTTGTGATAGTTTTTGGGTAAGAGATTAACCTTATCTAAGTTCTTTAAGGCTTTTTCAGCCAGCGGTTTCATTTTAACAAACCATTCCTCGGAAATTATTGGTTGAACAGTTGTTTTACAGCGTTCACAGACTGGAACTGAGTGAGTGTAATCTTCAGTTTTTATTAAAATACCTTTCTCTTTGAGCTCTGGAAGCATCGCTCCACGAGCTTCTTCGACTTTCATTCCAGCGTATTTACCAGCTAGTTCTGTCAAACGTCCTTCTTTGTTGATGACATGTAAAATAGGGAGATCATGTTTTTTGCCGATTTCATAGTCCAATAAGTCGTGACCTGGGGTAACCTTTTCTGCCCCTGTGCCAAATTTTGGATCAATAGCATCATCAGCGATAACCTTCATTTTTCGTGGTCCATTTAAGGTTTGAATTTCAAACTCTTTGCCGACATATTCTTTATATCTTTTGTCTTTAGGGTTAACTGCCACCGCTGTGTCAGCAAACTTAGTTTCTGGACGGGTGGTGGCGATTACTAAAGGTCCGTATTGGAGATAGTAGAGTTGATCTTTTCTCTCAACGTATTCCATCTCCAAGTCTTCAATAGCGGTACCACATTTTGGGCACCATTGGATAATATAAGCCCCTTTATAAAGCAGCCCTTGCTCCCAGAAAGTTTTAAACTCCTCAAAAGTCGCTTTTGCGACTTTAGGTTCTAAAGTAAAAACTTCTCGAGACCAATCTGCCGAAATTCCCAAGAAAGTCCAAGTTTTATGGAAAGAGTTATAAACATCTTCTTTAAACTGCCAGGCTCTTTTCATCCAAGCCTCATAGCCTAACTTTTGTTTAGAAAGGCCTTCTTTCGAGAGCTGCTTGTTTAGTGTAGATTCAAAAATAATTCCTGCATGATCGACCCCAGGAAGAAGTAAGACGTCATACCCCTGCATCCTCTTAAAGCGGGCTAAAGCATCCAAAATGGATTGTTGCATAGCATGTCCCAAGTGAAGCTCTCCATTAACATTAGGAGGAGGCATAAGGAGGGAATAAGGTTTTTTAGACAAAGAAGGATCGGCTTTGAAGAAACCTGACTTCTCCCAAAACTCATACCACTCTTTTTCAGTTTTATCTTGTTTGTGTTTATCCATATACTTTATTTATACCACTAAAAAACACGCCAATCCCAGCCTTCTGGGACGAGCGTGTTATGTCGCTTTGCGGGACGTAGCCCGCAGGGCGAAGGCCCGTGGTACCACCCAAATTACTTCTTTATTACAGCTTTAACGGGCTTACCCGGAGAGTTCTACTAAATTTCTTCTCTCGGCTCTTTAGGTGACGTAACCTAAATTCAACGCTTTGAGAATAATATACATCTTTTACTTAGGAGGTGCAATAATCAATGGGAATATTTTCACCCAATTCTTGATCTGGAGCGACACTAAATTTAATTACTCCGGAACGTCTTTGATTATCAACCTCAACAGTTATTTGGGTGATTTTAACGAGTGGCCCATCATTCTCTGCGGTATGGTTACTCTGTTCTGGGGGTGGAGGTTGACAAGAATCACTGTAAAGTCGGTGAATTCCAAGACGGGGACATCTAAGGGAGAAATATAGAACAGACTCTTCGTCTGGCTGTTCTCTGTAAAATGTGACATAGAAATCTGCTCTAAGATCTGAAAGTATCAATTTAACTTGACTATCTTTTAAAGGTGAACCTTGGGTATAATCAGCAGCTATTTCTTGAGCTGCTCTGTTATGGGGCTGAAGAGTAAGAATTTCTTCTGCCACTTCAGCGGTTAGCTCATCTCTTTTTGGTTGTAGATTATAGCCGGCGAATATTGCTCTTTCCATAAGATATACAAAAAAGCCCCGCAGGGCTTACTAAGAAAGAATTCTAAAATTACTTTAGGGCTGCTGTCAATAGAGAAAGGTTGGGGTTTGCCTGTAGGGTAAGGGGGTCTACTGGGTGATAATTATACAAAGCTGCAGCAGCAATGTAGGCAGCGTTGTCCGTGCAAAGGTTGGCAGGAGGGATGAAAATTTTCACATTCCCGATTTTTGAACTCGCTACTGTAACGATTTTTTCGGCCAGCCTTCGGTTAGCAGCCACACCTCCTGCTAACATAATTTGCTTTACTTTATAGCTTTGGGCAGCCTTGGTGGTTTTAATAACCAGTACATCGGTAATAGCTTCCTGGATAGAAGCAGCCAGGTCCTGGATGAATTGCTCGGGCCTCTTCTGCGTCACCCCTTGCTGTTTACTGTCTGTAATAATATTTGCCACTGCTGTTTTTAAACCGGAAAATGAAAAATCCCAATCTTCTGAGTCCAACATTGGCCTTGGTAAGGAAAAAGCTTGGGGATTACCTTTCTCAGCTGCTTGAGAGATCTGGGGGCCTCCGGGATAGGGCAGATTTAATAGTCGGGCACATTTATCAAAGCACTCTCCGGCAGCATCATCCCTGGTGCCTCCCAGATATTGATATTTACCATGGTCTTTAAATAAAACTAGATCAGTGTGTCCTCCAGAAACAAGTAGTCCCAGGATAGGAAAAGCTGGAGTGACACCTTCCGGGTGTGTGTTAGGATTATGCTGGATCTCACCTGGAAGGTGAACTGTCATCCAGTTAGCATAAAAGTGTCCCAAAAGGTGGTTGATAGGAACTAAGGGTTTGTTCCAGACGGTTGCTAAAACTTTAGCTGTTTCTACCCCTACCAGCAGGGAACCAATGAGCCCTGGTCCTTGGGTGACAGCAAGAGCATCAATGTCCTCTCCACTATAACCTGCAACCTGTAAACTTTCTTGGAGAACAGGAATGATGGACTTAAGCTGTTCCCGGGCTGCTTGCTCGGGGATGACTCCCCCATACTTTGCCTGTAAAGAAGCGGATGATGCCACAACATTGGATAATATTTTTACTCCCTTGTCCGCCAAAGGCTTGCCGGAGGTGGGTATTTCCACTACAGCAGCTGACGTTTCATCACAGGAAGTTTCTATCCCCAGGATTATTTTTGGTTGATTCATGGAGATATTTTACCAAACCAGGAGAAAAAATTTTTAAAAATAGGAGTGTGTGCTCGCATTTAAGTGTCTTTCGATCCATATTTTTTGCCCGGGGTCTGTGTCCTCCAGTGTATATAATAATTCAAAAATATGATAGTCAGTGGCTTTACTGATTTCCAAAAGAGTTTCGGATGGAATGGGAGTGATCTCACGAGCTTCCCCTCTAAAGTTGGAAGGTGTAAAAGGATTTTTTCCTCCTCTTAATTGACGAATCCAGGTTGGGATAAGGAAATTCTGCAGCCAGCGATATCTATAACCCGTGGCAATAATTTTCCCTTCAGATTCAGCTTGTTCAAAAGTGGCTGCCCAACTTGCTGCTCGGGCATTGGGATAAGGTCTAAGTTTTAGATTACGAGTATAGCAAAGACTTTGGGGAGCAACGGGGGTATCTTCTAAAGGAAGAAGGATTTTCTCAAAGATATTCGGTTCTTCGGTTTCAATTTGAGCACTGGTTCGAATAGTTTCTTGACCAACAATTTCTTCAAATGACATCCATCCTAAGTTAAGTTGTTCTCCTCTTCGGTCATTTTCCCAGGCAAACCGCTTAAGTTGAGAAGGTTTAAGGGTTGTTAGGCCTTGCAGAAATTCATTGAGAGGCTCTATTTCTAAAGGAAGTGGTGTTTTAGGAGCGATAATAAAATCCACTTGCTGAACCTTGATTTGATCCAGACGGAATCTTTGTGGTGATCGAGGAGACAGAAAGAGGTTGTCTACCTTCCAAACATCTATATCCGCTCTCTTCTCTGAGAGTTGACCCTCTAGTTGTTCAAGAATTGTTTCTTGAGCCATGGAGGGATTATAGGATTAAACAAGTAGTGTGTCAATTGAGTTTTACTGAGGTAGATTGTAGTACTTAATCCATCTTGTTTTATGGGGTATGGTGTGGTTACTCTGGAGTATGTCCCAAGACAGTATCCCCAGAACTCACTGTTTTTCTTTAGGAGACTTTCATGATTTTGACAGATGTGTTTTTAGGTTTTTTGTTAATCACCATCTGGGAAAAAAATATGAGCTGGCAGAAGGGTCAACGAACAAAGTTGTCGGCACTCTCTTAGATCTAGCTCTTAAGAAGATCCATCAAACTCATGCTTATGGGCAGCCCGTGGAATATCTGCAAAATTATCTCAAGGCTGCAGAACTGGAGATTAGAGAAGATGTTTTAAAAAGAGGCAAGCTCTCTTTCTATGGAGCTCAGCTGCCTTATCTTACCCCTGAGGTGGTAGAAAAGGCTAAAGAAATTTTTTCCTCTTACCATCAAGGAATAAAGGGGAGGTTTAAAAAAATGGTTACCACACCCACCACCAAAAGAATTAAACCCTTTTGGGAGGTGGTTTTGGAAGGACAAACTCCTTTAAAGATGTGGGGAGCTCCAGATGCTATTGAGATGGGAGAAGATGGAATACCGGAGGTGGTGGACTACAAGTATTTTGAAGACCAGGAGAAGGGGGAAAGTAATTTAGATATGGACTTGATGCCTAAACTCTATACTCTTTTTTGTGCTGCTGAACTTCAAGCTTTAGGTTTTTCTAAGGCTCGTTTTGTAGTCAGGTTGTGGCAAAATCCGGGAAACGATGCCTACTATGAAGAGTTTGATCTGTCTCGGATGCCCTCGTTGACAGATTTTTTTAAGGATAAAATGGAGAGAATTTTAAGAACAGAGGAGTTAGGCTTTTGTAATAAGGAGTACTGTAAAGTATGCCAGCACAAGGAAAAGGAAAATTGGATTAAGGAGCTTAAAAAGCAGGGCTGGATTAAACAAGGACCTTCAGAGTTAAGCTCTCCAACTGAAGAGAGTTTGGCTTCCTCAGACCTGCCTTTCTGAAACGCCACCAGTTAAAGGGATTTTTGCCAGGGTGTTGTGGTGGTGGAAGCCTTCTTCCGGAACGGATTCAAAAAGCTTGATGGAGTTAATATAAATAGGGGCAAAATGGTCTGACATCAGCTCTTGAAGTTTTTTTTCTTGCTCCGGCTCCAGTTTAAAATCACCGTTGATTTTAGCGATAGCAATATGGGGAGTGTAACGCCTCTCATCAGTGTCTAAACCCAAGCTTTCCAAGCCATCTTTAATCTTTTCCCTGATCACCATCAACTTATCAATATCTCCCTTCACTCCAATCCATAATGTATGGGCACTGTGGAGTTTAGGGAAACCGTCAATATAGGCGGGGGTAATAACAAAAGGGGGAATTTCCCGGGTGGTAATTTTTAAGGTTTTAATGAGTTCATCTTTTAAAAATTCCGGTTGTTCACCAATAAAAGCAATGGTCAGGTGGAGCTTGTCATTATCAGTAAGTCTGGCTTGGGGGATAATACTTCTTAACTTTTGCTGCACCATTTCTAGTTGCTGGCGGGACTGTTCCGGGATTTCTAAGGCGATAAAGTACCTCATGATTGTTTAATAGTATACTATTCTTTAGTTCCAACCAAGAATATTGCCTGCCAGGGTTTGTAATTGGATCTCCAGGTTTCGGAAATTAAGGTTTCCTCTCCTCTTTTAACAGTTCTTTTAAAGGAAACATTGGCTCCCCAGGCTGACCAATCAACCTGTTTAACTTCTCCCTTAGGTAAAGTCGGATCATCCTGGCGAAGGTCAGGCGGGGGAGGAGTTTGGTTAGTAACTATCGGAGTACTTACCGTGGAGACCCTGCCATCAGGAGTGCCATAAAAATCAACATAGAGGGTGAGGCCCACAGTATAGGCCTGAATAAGAAGGTGAGCGGGGGTATCGTTTTTAAACTTTAAATCAACGGAAGGAGAAAAAACCGTGGCATCAAGCCCCGGGGGGAAGCCTTGCTCATAATAACCCACCCGGTAAGCATGGGCTGTCCTTTCTACAATGGGAAGCCCGGTGTTAAGGAGGGCTCTGAATAAAGTTGTGGAGACCTGACAGACCCCTCCTCCGTCATCTAAAACCGTTCTGCCTGATTTGATGACGTAGGCCGGTTTATAACCGGTGGCTCCGGAAACATCCCCCACCGTATTATTAAATGAGAATATTTCTCCGGGGGGGATTAATACCCCGTTTAAATGGGAAGCAGCCAATTTGACATTATAAATACGATTTTCAATAGAATGGGCAAAGTTGGAAACTCCTCCTCCTATAAATTGTTTAATTCCGAAGGAGTTGATATTGGCGGTGGTAACTTTCGGTTGGGTAACTTTTACCGGGAGAGTGATGTCAGAGGCGGTATTTTTTTCCAAAGAGCTGGTAATAAGCGTTGCAGTTTGGACAAGGTCCAGCTCTTTTCCCTCTTTGGCTTCCTGGAACTCGCTTACCTTCAAAGGGGAGGTTCCCTGCACCACAAAGCGGGCATCCTGAGTGGGACGGTTAATCTTCTTTGCCAGGTCAGCTAAAAAGTCGGCTAACTTGTCAGAGTCAATGACAGACTCTTTGTTTCTTAAGGTAGTGGAACCCAAAGAAAGGCTTCGGATATCCAAAGTATTTTCTCCAAAACTGAGGGAAAAGAGGGACGGTTTGGTTTGGGGAAACTTCAGGAGGTTAAAGAGGGTTGGTGTATCGATCGTCCAGATCTCTTTTTCATAATGAAGGGTGAGAGGGGAGCTTTTAACTTTAATCAAGGCATCCTGAAAAGGTTGGGCTTCTTGAGTAGTAAATTGAGGCTTGGTAATTTGTAAGGGTAAGGTTTGGGGGGCTGGACCTTCCAGTGCCAGGTAGTAATCAATCTGTGTTTGTAAAAGTGCTTTGTCCAACTTTTGACCGTTCTGCGAGGGGATAATAGTAACATCGGGTTTTAAAGAGAGCTTGGCCTCAAGAGGATCTTTTTTAACTTGCTTATCGATCTCATCAAACTGGGAGGTTAAAAAGGCCTCGTCTTTGTAAGTTATCTCCAATGGTAAATTAATGCCCCCAAAAAGAGCCTTCGTTTGGTCAATTAAATCCTCAAAGGAGTTTCCGGAACGTCCGATATTGTAAGCTGCTTGAACCTGTTGCTGCAGGTTAGATTGGGGAGAAGCCTTTTGCAGATCAAGGGTAAAGGTTTGATTTAGGGACTTTAAAGTTAAAGGATTTTGAGAGCGCTTCTGAAGTTCGGCGGACACTTTGGCAGCTGCAGACTGAGGGGAAAGTCTGCTTACATTCTGGGAGGCGATGCTAATCCCCGGGAAGATGCCCTGGTAAAAGTAAACTAAAAAAAGAAGGTAGGAATAAAGCACCAGGGCGGTCAGGATGAGCAGCACAAGAGGAATTTTTTTACGGCCTATTTTTTTCATAAACTTTAGATATTGTAGTGTCTTTGGCTTTTTGGGGCAAGCTGATATTGCCTGAGGTATGAGGTATAATTCTCCAAAGGAGAATTAACAGGTTCTGCGAGTGCGAGCTACAATTTTAAATTGCGAAGCACGAAGCAGGTCCTTATAATAGGAAATATGAAAAAGATTGTTTTAGGGGTATTACTCCTGGCAGTAATTTTAGGAATAATCTTTTGGCAGATGAGTCTTCCCAGGGGAGGGATAAAAAAGGGCGGTCCTGTAACTCTGACCTTTTGGGGGATGGAAGAGGAGTCTTCTTACCGTCCGGTTATTGAAGCCTACCGCCAGTCTCACCCCAACGTGCAGATCAATTATCTTCAGCAATCCTTATTAAATTACCGTACCAGAGTACAGACCCAGTTAGAAGGCGGACAGGGTCCGGATGTTTTTCTCATTCACAACTCCTGGTTACCGATGCTTATAGGAGACCTGGCTCCGGCCCCCTCTTCTGCCATCTCGATGGCAGATTATGGTAAAACATTTTATCCGGTGGCTCAAGAGAGCCTGACAATGAAAAATAAAATTTACGGAATGCCTCTGGAAATTGACGGTTTAGCGATGTATGTGAACACAGACATTACTCAGGGGGTGGGGGAAGATGTGCCTAAAACCTGGCAGCAGTTTATTGAGTCCTCAAGAAAAGTGACGGTGAAAGATACCAAAGGACAGATCCAAACTGCGGGAGCAGCTTTAGGGACGACTACCAATGTTGACTTTTGGCCGGAGATTATCTCCCTCCTTTTTTTGGAACAACCCCAAGGGAACCTGTCAGCTCCGAATAACCGGGACGGGGCAGAGGTTATCGCCTTTTATACCAGTTTTGTCACTGACCCCCGGAATAAAACCTGGGATGTTAACCTGCGCTCCTCTACGGAGTACTTTACTCAAGGAAAGCTGGCTTTTTACTTTGCTCCTTCCACTAAAGCTCAGGATATAAAATCGGCCAATCCGAACTTAAACTTTAAAGTTGCTTCGGTGCCCCAACTGCCGGGAAGGAATATAAGTTTGGGAACCTTTTGGGCGGGGGCAGTCTCTAGCAGATCGGAAAATATTCCTGAAGCTTGGGACTTTTTAAAATATCTTGGCTCTCAGCCAGCCCAGCAGCTTTTTTATGAGCAGCGGGTACAACAAGGAGTATTGGGCAGGCCTTTTTCTAGGGTGGATATGGCAGGGCTTTTAGCCAAAGACCCCATTTTGGGAGTTTTTGTCTCTCAGGCCCCTTATTATAAAAGCTGGTATTTAAACTCTACTGCTTTGGATGGAGGAATAAATGAGGAGATGATTAAAAATTATAGTGGGGTTATCGAAGCAGTCTTAAAGGGAGATGATACCCAAAAGGCTTTAGATGAGGCTTCTCAAAAAATTCAAACCACCCTCACCACTTACAACTTGAAGTAAAATATTTGTTAAGATATACCTGAAATGGTAAATATTTTAGTTTTTGGGGCTTCTAATACTTATGGTTGTTGGGATATAGAAGGCGGAGGTTGGGTTAACAGGTTAAGAAAGTTGGTGGATGAGAAAAATTTAAGGGAACAACTCCCTCTTAAACATGAAGAATTTTATGTTTATAACCTGGGTATTTCTGGAGATACTACTGATTGGATTATAGATAGATTGGAATTTGAAGCTTTACAACGGGATGCTAAAGAGCCAGGAACTATTTTTATCTTTGCTTTAGGCTTTAATGATGCCTTGCTTAATAAAGAAACCAATAAACCTAATACTCCTCCTCATAAATTCCAGGAAAATCTTGAAAAAATTGTTAATATAGCTAAGAAGTACTCTCCTATTATTATTTTTGTAGGTCCACTACCTGTTGATGAGAGCAGAGTGGATCCAGTACCATGGCTTCCCACTCATTCTTACAAGAATGAGTTTGTGGGGGAATATAATGAGATTACCAAATCAGCATGTAAAATTGCCGGAGTACATTTTGTAGACATTTATCAAAAGTTTATTGGTTCTGACTATCCAAAGTTGCTGGAAGATGGAGTTCATGGAAACTCGGAAGGCCATCAAGCTATCTTTGAAACAGTAAGAGATTATTTAACAGAAAATAAGATTTTGGATTTGTAAGATTATTTCCCTTTTTGGCCTTTTCTAAAAAACCATGTTCCAGCCCCTATTCCTAAAAGACCGGCAAGAATGGCTTTGTACTTAAAAAGAAGTACTCCTGAAGCCAGGGCAAGTGTGCCTCCCCCCAGTATCAATAAAGAACGTTCTACTAAGGCTTTCTTTTCCGGTTGGGTTTGGAGAAGCTTTTCTGCTGACATAACAGACCTATTTTACCATTTTTGGCTTCAAAAAGCTAAATTAAGGGAGGAAGACCTAGGATTTGGACTTCTGGTTCTAAAGTTAAACCATACTTCTCTTTAACTTTTTGGGCAAATTTTTGAGCAAGCTGGTAAAAGTCAGAAGCCCTGCCTTCACCCAGATTAAGAAAGAGGTTAGCATGGGAGGAAGAAATTTGAATGTTACCTAGTTTTTCACCTTTGGCAGCCACACTTTCTAGCAGGAAACCGGCAGGAATTTTCCCAAAGGTTACTTTTTCCGGGGGGATAAGCTGGAGAATTTGTGGAGGAATATTTTCTACTACTATATTTTTAAAAAAAGACCCAGGGCATCTTAAGTTTGGAGAGTATTTTAATTGTCTTTCAGTTAATACTTGAGTTGATTCTGCCTGGAGTTTAAGAGGATCTGCTGGTTTCAGCTGAAAATGAGCCTCTAAAATAGTGAACTTATTGTTTTTAAAACCGCTGTGGCGGTAGGCAAAACTACATTCTGCCTTAGAAAGAACTTTAATTTCCCGGCCATCAAAAACTACAACCTCCTCAAGATGATCATTGATAGTTTGCCCATAGGCGCCCGCATTACCAAAAATTGCTCCTCCCACTGTTCCAGGAATACCTATCAGTTTATGGATACCAGCTAATCCTCGTTGAAGGGTAAAGTCAACCAGAGATTGTAATGGAGTCCCGCTTTGAACTGTTATTGAAGTTCCTTCTACTTCTATCCCTGTGAGCTCATTTTTAATAATAAGGTGTTCTATCCCCTCATCTGCTACCAGTAAATTACTTCCTCCACCAATTACCAAAAAGGGAAGTTGCTCTTGGTGGGCTAAAGTTAATGCTTCGAGAAGCTCTTCCGGGGTTTGAGCTTTGATGAAAGCTTTAGCCGGGCCACCAATTTGTAAGGTAGTATGCTCTTTTAAAGGAACTAATTCTTCCAATTTGGGGCCAAAATGGGCTTTTAGTTTTTGCACAGCCTCATTTTACTCATAAAGCACCCTCTTGACAAGTTTTGGGGATTATTCTTAAAATAGCAGACGAGTTAATTAACTGCTAGTTCTATGGCTAAGGCAAATATAAAAAACTCTAAGACTTCTATTAAGCCCCTAGCTGGGTATGTGCTAGTGGAGCCAGCTGAAGCTCAAGCTACTACTGCTTCCGGGATAATTTTGCCTGAATCTGCTCAAGAAAAACCGGCTATGGGCAAAGTTTTATCAGTAGGCCCGGATTGGGTTTTAGAAGGGGGAAAAACTTTAAAATGCCCGGTCAAAGTCGGTGATAAAGTTTATTATAAAAAATGGGGTGGGGATGAAATTAAAATTGATGGTAAAGAGTTAAAACTGGTAAAATTTGACGATCTAATGGCAACAGTGGAGTAAAAAGGAGAAGTTATGGAAAGAGTAGGTGAACAAAATAGGCCAGCGTTAACAAAAGAACAATTAGAAACCTTAGCAGATCAAATACATCTAGAGATAAGTGCTGTTCGGATGGGAGACATACCACCAGTACAAACTGGGGAAGGAGTTCAGGTAGCACTAGGAGGACTTTTAGCAGGCTATAATACATTAATGGAATATTCTATGGAAACAAGGGTTCTTGAAGCTTATAGAGATGCTTTTTTAATTTCTGCAGGAGCTAAAAATCCTGTTATCATTACTCCAAGACAGCATGTTATTAATCTTGGTGTAGAACCAGTAGAAAGACAATAATTTATGGCTAAAACATTAAAATCTGATCAAAAATAAGGAAAAAAATGATAGAAAGACAAATAACACAAGAAAGAACTTTAGTTGGAGTAAAAATGGGGAAGGGCTTATTGGGGATAATCCAGGATTTGGACAAGCCAGTCAATGCTTATAATTTTATGCTAAATAATAGAGACCATCTAGTGGAGAAATTAATTAAGGCTACTGCAAGATTACGAAAACAACGTGTATATATAAGAATTTTGAAAGGAGATTTTCGTAGATTAGAAACCCCATCAAAGAATTTGCGCCAAGAAGAAGAATGGAGAAATTTGCGGGAGAGCTATATTACTGCGCAAATGGAACTTGCTTTTTTAAGAGGAGATACTAACATGGAAGGTCTAGATCAGGGAATAAAACATCTATATCCTAGATACGCAGACCATCCTGAACTGGGTTAATTTAGAAATTAAAGAAAATATGAGTAAAATATTAAAATTTGATTCAGCTGCACGGGAAGCTTTGTTAAAAGGTATTAATACCTTAACTGAGGCTGTGGCAAGTACTTTGGGTCCTAAGGGGAGAAATGTAGCTATTGATAAAAAGTGGGGAGCACCCAACGTAGTTCATGATGGGGTAACGGTAGCCAAAGAGATAGAATTGGAAGATCCCTTTGAAAACATGGGAGCCCAGCTTATAAAAGAAGCTGCTTCTAAAACTAATGATGTGGCAGGAGACGGAACCACCACTGCTACCATTTTGGCTCAGGCTATTGTGGCAGAAGGCTTAAAAAACGTGCAGGCGGGAGCCAACCCCATGATACTCCGACAAGGCTTAGAAAAAGCTGTAGATGCCTTGGTAGCAGAGTTAAAAAAGATGAGCAAAAAACTGACTACTCCAGAAGAGATCACCCAGGTAGCTACTATCTCAGCTCAGGATGAAGAAATTGGCAGGTTGATTTCTGAAGCTATCTCTAAGGTGGGTAAAGACGGAGTGATTACTGTGGAAGAGGGCAAAACTATGGAAATGAGTGTGGACTATAAAGAAGGAATGGAGTTTGATAAAGGTTATGCTTCTCCCTACATGGTGACTGACACCGACAAGATGGAATCAACAATAGAAGACCCTTATATCCTCATTACCGATAAGAAGATCTCCAATATGCAGGAACTGCTGCCTTTCCTGGAAAAGTTTGTCCAAGTTTCTAAAAACTTAGTGATTGTGGCTGATGATTTTGAAGGGGACGCTCTTTCTACCTTGGTGGTTAATAAGCTGCGGGGTGTTTTTAATGTTCTGGCGGTTCAAGCTCCCGGTTTTGGTGATCGAAGAAAATCCATGCTGGAAGATATTGCCATTTTAACCGGCGGTATCGTCATCTCTGAAGACACAGGTAGGAAATTTGAGTCGGTAGATATTGCTGATTTAGGCCGGGCTGGCAGGGTTACTTCCAGCAAGGATGCTACTTTAATAGTGGACGGTAAAGGTTCCAAAGCGGCTATCAGCTCCAGAATTACCCAGATAAGACGAGAGCTGGAAAAAACTGATTCTGATTTTGATAAGGAAAAGCTTCAGGAAAGATTGGCAAAGTTAACCGGTGGGGTGGCGGTGCTTAATGTGGGAGCTGCTACCGAGGTAGAGATGAAGGAGAAAAAGGAGAGGGTGATAGATGCGGTAGCTGCTACCAAGGCTGCTTTAGAAGAAGGTATTGTTCCGGGAGGAGAAGTAGCCTTAATCAGAGCTGCTAAAGTATTGGATGCCATTAAATCTGACAATGAAGAGGTGATGTTGGGAGTAAAGTTAGTCAAGGAAGCTTTAAGTCAGCCCTTTAGGAAACTGATGAGAAATGCTGGTTTTGATGAGGGAGTGATGCTGGCTAAGGTTTTGGAAGCTAAAGAGGAGAATATGGGTGTAGATGTTTTAGATGGAACTTTAAAGGATTTGGTGAAGGCTGGAGTGATTGATCCGGTGAAAGTTACCAGGTCTGCTTTACAAAATGGAGCCTCGGTGGCAGTGATGGTTATGACTACTCAGGTATTGATTTGTGATAAACCAGAACCCACACCTCCAACTCCTCCAATGCCCCACGGTGGAATGGGTGAATATTAAGCTGAATTAGTTTGGGGAGGTTTTTGTAGTAAACTAGTCATCTGTTGTTTGAATTCTCCAACCTGATTAAATAACCCTAATTGTTCTAACTTGGTTTTGATTTCTGGTGAGCTATTGAGGTATGTATGTGCTCGGAGAATTACTTCTTGGCGGGGATCATTACCTTGACGAAGACTTTCCCCTAACGCTGCTCGTCTGTTATAAACATCCATTCCCACTTCAAAAGCGGATTGGTAGGAAATGAACTCAGTAATAAGAGCTCCTAAAAAAATCTCTCTTTGTTGTCCGTTTAGAACAAAAGAAATACTTCGAGCATCTTTTAACCCCTTCTGACCATCTAATGTCAGGGTATTTTTGACAAAACTTTCATTATTAACATCATGACCACTTAAATAATGTTCCCCAGTTGTTATTTTCCCAAAAGGTTTTTGATCAGAATATAACACTGTGGCAAACTGACGCAGTAAAAGATTGAGATTTGGATCATTCAAAACAGCATCGTTAAGATCTTTTTGGGACTTTTCATCTAAGGACATGTACCTTTCGTGGGCTTTTTCATGGATGAGGTCTGACATAAATGCTTCGGGGTCTTTCTTAAACTCTGCCGTTCCACTGGGTCCAACGGTGTAGCTGTCGATTATTGGTTCATAGGAAGCAGTAGCAGAGTCTTTATCGGCAGTAAAAACTATCCTAGTTTTTTTTCCAGCTGCAATAATCTCTTCTAATTTACCCCTTATCTGATACCATTCTTGTTGTCCAGAGTAAACTTGAACATTTTCGTCTTGCTGTTTTAAGGAGATATTATTTGGATTCATTTTTCGTCTCTCGATAGTAGAATTTTGATTGATCTGAGAGATATCAATTGGCTTAACTTGATCCGCTTGTTTTTCAGTGGTAGGAGCTAAGGCTTCTGCAGACATATTTACCCCTTCTGCCTCATCTAAGGCCTGTTTAACTTGAGCATAAGCAGCTTGGGATTTTTCATTGCCTCCATTGGTTGTAGAGTTTATTAAAGCTCCTATAGGAAGATTACCTAACTTATCAAAGGCTTCTTTGTTGGTTTGGGCAAGTTCTAAACGGGCCTTATTAAATCTTTGGGCAAGATCTGTAAAATCTTTTGTGGTGAGATTATCCAGTTTCACTTCTGGATGAAGAGCTGGTTGCTGGGCTAATGGTCTTTCTAAGACTACTTGGGGTGATTTAGCAGGAGAGGGAAGTGTTTTATCAGAATGTTCAATTCCCAATTCTTCTGCTGAAGGTCCTGCATCTTCACCATTCATATAAAAAGGATACCATACTTCAGGGAAGAATTAGTGTTACCAAGTTAACTTATTGACAGCAACCCTTCTTTTAGAACTAAGAAGGTGTACAAAAGCGAGCGATCTGTCTCCTGTAGCAGGATCTGTAACCGCTCTAGCCCTATAAGCTAATTCAATTTCTAATCTGGGAGGAATGGCGCCAGGACTATTTCTGAGTTTTTCCCTGCGTCTTGTGATAGGATCGTGGGTATGATCTCTAGCTGTCTGTAAATCCCACATCCTTCGAGATGTTTCTTGTTTGTCTTGTGGTTCACCTTCACTCATAGACTCCAACTTTATTATATGAAAAGATTTTTCAATTGCAATATAGTATGATGAGGCTAATGGCAAAGCTTCATTACCGGGATGCTCCTTCAGAGAAGGAGAAAAAGGCTTTTGGAAGGTATTTAGCGGAAGATGAGGAGCTGATTTTAGCTACCGGTTTAGGAAAACACTATCTTCGTTCCTGTTTTGTCTTAGCTTTAGTTTTTCCGGGAATTATCTTTTGGCTTTTGGGGTTAGGCTTGGCTTATTTTCTGAAATTTAACATGGGTTATGGGTTGGCCCTAGGACTTATTTTGGCTTCTTTTGTAGCTTTCTTAAGAGCTTTACATACTCATCATGCCAACCGCTATCTTCTAACTACCAGAAGAGTCATTATCAAAAAAGGGATGTTTGCGGTGGCAGTAACCTCAGCTTTATATGACAAGATTACCCATATTGAAGTAGATCAGGGCTTTTTGGACAAGGTATTGATGCATTACGGCACTATTATTATCAACACTGCCGGCATGAATAAAGGAGAAATTACCTTAAGGTATGTTGATTATCCCATTGAATTTAAAAATCTTCTGGAGAGGTTAATTAACCGGGAAAGAGAGCAGTTTGGTTTTAGGGCCGGGCCAGTAGTGACGGTAGAGGGAGAAGTAGTGTCTTGAGGGAGCTTTCCTGTTCCAGCTTAGGATAACCCAACTGAGTCATATCCAGGGTTAAAGGTTTTATAGGTGTGGGAGTAACTTGAGGTTTGGCAGGTATATTTTCCGGGCCTTGACCCCGGGGGGCTTTCCCGATGATTCCCGGCCAACCGGGGAGAGTTGGTAAAACTAGCAGCGGGTCAATATATTTCCCATTATTGGTAATTTCCAAATGAGTATGGGGGCCGCTGGTGTGACCGGTTAGCCCCACTTCTCCCAGGGTGCTTTCTATGGTAACCAAATCTCCCACTTTGACAAAAACTCTTCCCATGTGGGCATAGGTGGAGGCAAAACCCTGATCGTGTTGAATAACGATATGATGCCCCAGTCCCCAAAGATCAAATATCACCTCTGTAACTTGTCCTGAGGTTATGGGATGAATCGGCATTCCGTAGCCGGTAGCAATATCCACTCCGGGATGCCAGGAAGAAAAGCGGGTAGTAAGATATCCTGGATGAGGCAGGATAAAAGGATGGGGGAGTTTAATCGAGGCAATATCCTGTTCCTGAACAAAGTCAGCTTTTATCACTGATTGTTTAAAAGGTGGAAAACTAAGGGTGGGTTGATAGCCGAGAAGATAAAAAAGAACCACCCCTCCCAAGGTTACTTTGGTGGAGATGGAAAACTTCTTTAAGATATGGAGCTTTCTAAGGTTAGAAAGCAGATAGTGAAAAGCAAAAACCCTTCTTTGCTCTCCAGGCAGCAGTTTCACAAACTGCCAAAAAAACATAAGGCCCGCCTAAGTCTTGGGCGGGACGTTGCAAATTGTATCAGATGCGCCTTCAAAAAGCAAATTAATGAGGGTATAATATAGCTTGCTCATGAGACGAGCCCTGCTTTCTTTTTTGTTATTTTTAAGTATGCTTGCTTTGGCAGCCCGTTTTGGAGCCAAACCTTTGGCTCAGGTTTTGGGTTACCAAACTCGGGCCGGTTTAAAAGTTGTATCAGAGCCCCAAGCGACGGTTTTTATAAACGGGAAAGAGGTGGGACAGACTCCTTTTGAAGATGACAACTTACAGGTCAGAGAGTATCAGGTCAGTCTGGTGAAAAATGAGATGGTTTGGCAGGGGACAGTAAAGCTTAATAAGGGGACTCTTTCGGTAGCTAACAGGGAGTTAGGAGAGACTGCCGCTTTTTCTTCGGGAGAGGTGTTAACTTTGGAGTCAGGAAAGGGGATAACGGTAACTTCTTTACCGGAAGGAGTAAAAGTGGAGATAGACGGTAAAGACTACGGGCAAACCCCTGTTTCTCTTACCGATTTAGCGGTGGGTGATCATAACCTGCTTTTAAGTAAAGACGGGTACCTGCAAAGGAGTATCCGGGCAACTCTTCCGGCGGGTTTGCAGCTTCACCTGGACGTTGATCTGGCAATCTCCGAGTCTCTGGCTGAGGACACCCCTGCTCCTGTAACTCCTGTTATTCCTAAAGTCACGGTACTTCAGACCCCTATCGGATTTTTACGGTTGCGGGACAGGCCGTCTTTACAAGGTAAAGAGATTGCTCAGGCAACTGTCGGCAGCAGTTTAACTCTTCTGGAAGAGCTTTCCGGTTGGGATAAAGTGAGGTTGGACAACGGTCTGGAAGGTTATGTCTCTTCAAGCTATGTCAGAAAGCAATAGTTTACCCGCCTAAGTAGTAGATAATAAAGATTACCAGGACAAGCCATAGAACAACTGAGATAAGTAGGGGGTTATCTGTTAAAAGAACCCTCTCTGGAGATTCTCCCTCCTTTTTCTCATAGATGATGTAGAGATATCTCATGACCCCATATAAAACTACCGGCACAGTGACCATCATATATTTGGCCTGAGTGACAGTTATAGAAACAGGAAGGGAGATATTGGGTAAAATACCATGGAAGGTGGTGCGGATAATAATGGGGGGTTGTTGAAAGGCAAAAAGGGCGTAAGTGAGCCAGGTGGCATTGGCAAACATGGTGGTTAAGGAATCAAGTAAGCTTTGAGGATAATGAAGCAATGTTTCCCGGTGTTTAGAGGCTGCCTGCATCATCAAAGTAAGCTCGGAACGCCTCTTTCCTACTGCCAAAAAGAGGGCAAAAGAGATGACCGATAACAAAAACCAGACGCTCAGATGGGCATCTATAGCCCAGATGCCGGCGTAAATCCGCAGCACAAAACCGGTAGCGATAACGATGACATCCAATAAAATTACTGACTTGAGGTAGGACGAATAAAAAAGCTGCAGTATCAAGTAGGCCAAAGAGGCATAGAAAAAGGGAGGAGAAAGCTGAAAAGAGAGGGGAAGTAAGGCCACAATGAGTCCCAAAGCTACCACGATGGCCAAACTTACCGGTACCTGTCCGGAGGCAATAGGGCGGAGACTTTTGAAAGGGTGGGCCTTGTCTCTTTCAATATCAAAAACGTCATTGAGAATATAAATTGCTGAGGTAAACCCGGAAAAAATAAGGAAAGCTTTACTGATGGTGAGAAAGGATGCCGGATTATCCAGTTGCCCGGCAAAAATAAGCCCGGCAAAGAGGGCGAAATTTTTTATCCATTGCCTGGGCCGGGCTTCTTTGAAAAGTCCCCAAAAGAGTTTAACCATAAGATAAAGCCACAAAAAATTGCTGCTACCAAAAGGATCACAAAAAACTTGCTTTCCGTGTCTATGAGCAGGGCAACTGCCCCCAAGATAGCAGATCCCGATATATAAAACAAGCTAATTTTCTGATGTGACCAACCCAAATCCAGCAGCCGGTGATGAAAATGTCCCTGGTCTCCCCAGACCGGAGATTTGCCCTGGAGTACCCGCCTCCAGAAGGTGTAGGTAAAATCAATGGTCGGTATGGCCAACACTAAAAGAGCGGTTGCCACTTTGGCGCTGGAGAGAATAGAAAGAGTTGCCAGTAAAAACGCAGAGATAGTGGAACCGGAAAAACCAGCCATGATCTTGGAAGGATACCAGTTAAAAATAAGAAAACCCAACGAGGTGCCAGCGACAATAAAGGATAACTTGGCAACATTTAGCTGGCTGGGATCTCCTAAATTATAAAACTTTAAGGCTAGAAGGCCCAAAGTAAGAGCAGTCACCAGAGTAATGCCTGACATTTGACCATCCACTCCTTTGGACCAGTTGATAATCTGGGTTAAAGTAACAATCCAAAAGAGAGCAAAAAGATCTGCCAGGAGGATAATTTTATGAGGACCAAAAAAATCTAAAGGAACAGTTATTTGATTAAGAAAAATTAAAGGGGTAGTCAAGTCGGTAGGTAAGAAGGGTAAGTGAGAGAGAGGGTTGTTGATAAAAGTTATGCCGATTCCCGAGGCTACAGGAAGGGAAGCGGCCAGAAAAAGCAGCCCCAGACGAAGATACGGGCTAAATTTTACCAACTTGTCATCCAAAAGCCCCAAAATTAAAAGCAAGGTAATGCCGGCAAAAATACCAACTAAATGTTTATCCAAAGGCAAAAAGATGAGACTGGTAAGGAAAATGCCGCAAAATATGGCCAGCCCTCCGGCGCGGGGGATAACCCGATTTTGAACATGGGCAGGGTGGGGTCTCCTCAGGGGGTCATCTACGAGATCAAAACGGCGCGCTGCCCAGATAGCAAAGGGAGTGGAGATTATTGTTACTAAAAAGGCTATGGCTAAAGCTAAAAAAATATCCATGCTTTTAAACAAAAAGAAAGAGCACTCTTAGAGCGCCGATTAAAATGATGGCATCAATCAGCACCACGCTTCCCCAGAGCATCCGTTTTAAAACTACCTGTGAAGAATGAAGCTGGAAGGCTAAGAAAAGATTCAAAAGGTTTAAAAGGACAAGGATAATCGGCAACAACAAAAATTGAGATTTATCCGCCAGTTGGGATTGCCCCCAGGTTAGGGAATAAAAAAGAGGCAGTTTCGGCGGCAGGTGGTTGTATAACATAGCAAAGGTGCTGCCAATTATTACCAGGGTGAAAAAAGAAGTCAGGGCAGGATAAAGGGAAAATTTGTCCGCAGTTTCTAAAAAATTCAAAATTTTTTTCATGAGGCAAGGCGAGCTTTTTTAGTATTATAAAATTCGATGTATTTTCCTAACATTAATCTGGTTTGAGCATCAATGGCAGGGATGGAGGTAATGGTGACTAAAATAATCGGGATAAGGGTCCATTGGATATAAGACCAAAATTTTTGTAATAGGGACCAACTTTTAGGTCTTGGGGGAGCAGTTCTTTCATGGATGTAGATAGTAGAAAAAAGCCCGATAAAGGCGCCTGTTAGGATCCAGGAAGAGATCACAGGTAAGTTGTAGGCCACTACTGATTCGGTGTAGTGGGGATTTACCAGAGGAATGACTACCCCGGCAAAGGTCACAAAAAGGGCCAGAGTTCCCCATTTAAAGTAGCTCCACAAAATAAAGGTCAGCTTGTCGGTTTTGTCCCAAAAGTCAATGTCGGTGCGGGCAAAGTACTGCCTGATGATAAAAGGAATGTGCTCTACTCCATAGGCCCAGCGCTGCAGTTGTTTATATTGGTTTTTAAAAGTTTGATAGAAGGTGACGTCTAGCACGGTATCCGCAGAGATGGGTAGGTAGTGGGGTAAAACTTTGTAGTCACCCTTAAAGTGATAATAAGCTTTCCAGAAAAATCCTGAGTCATCGTTAACTTTATCGGGCATCCACAAGCCTATTTCCAGAAGGGATTTTAAATTCATGGAAAGAGAGGAGAAATTAATATATTTGTCTGAACCAACCATTTCTGCCAACTGCCAGAAGGCAGTGCCTGAAGAAATTAATCTGGTAAAAGCAGGACATTGCCAATAGTTGTTATGGTATAAGAAAACTCCGGTGAAGGAACGTTTGTCACGGACATCTTTCGGCTGGGAGAGATATTTATAGAGGGCTCCTGCTAAAAACTGGGGATGGACTACAAAGTCTGAGTCTAAAGTCGTGGCAATCACCTGAGAAGGTTTAAGCCCTCTTTTGGTAAATTCCTTAACAGCATTATTAATAATCCAATTACGATTGGTAGCCGGGCCCCGCAGCTCTCCCGGCAATCCGGAGGGATGAACCGTAAAGAAGATACCGCCGATATGACCTTCATACTTTTTAATATAATCCCGCATCTGGGCGATATTTTGGGGGTCACTTTTTTCTTCGTATCCTATGCCGATGAAGATCTTTTCTTTGGGGTAGTTAGCAGAAGCGATAGCGTCAACACAGGGACCTACTACCTCCAGTCCTTCTTTATAAACCGGGATAACAAAGAAATGGTATAACTCCTGCCAATCCTGGGGGTAATCTTTCTTTAACCTCTCTAACCAGTCAATCCGTTTGGCCGCCTCCATTTTTTTGTAACCTAAATAGGTTAAAACAGAGATCCTCACGGCGCTAAAAAGCCAATAAATATCAGCCAGCAGGATGATGTAAGCCACAGCAAAAGGGAAGATGAAAGAGAGCCAGATGGGGGAAGCTAGAGCCAACCAGGTAGAAGCCCCGGGGATGATTTCCAAAAATCTTTCTACCAGATGGTCGTGTTTTCTTAAAAAATTCCTTTCTGCCTGAGGGAAAAAGAAGAAACTTTCTGAAAGCAGGTGGTGTGAAATCATTCCCACCCCGGTACCCAAAAGAAAGGTAGATAAAAGGGTGGTATTAGCAGAACCGATAAGCTCCGGGGCCAAGAAAAAGGTTAGGACTCCTCCTAAAAGTACGATCAATCCAGCTTCACTGTGGTGCAAATAGCGATTTTTGGGAAGAAGATTAAATTTTTTTAAACCTCGTAGACAGCCTTCAGTGAGGTAAAATGCTGAGAGTACTCCCAACAAAAAAACAAAAAGAATACGCATAATTTTCCCTATTATACTATGGAGAAGAGCTTTTGGGCATTATGGTAGACAGTTTCAGCTACTTCTTCCTGGGAGAGGCCTTTTACTTCCGAGATAACTCTTATGACTTCTAAAACATTGGCTGGCTCGTTTCTTTGGCCTCTCAAGTGTTGGGGTGGCAAAAAGGGGCAATCAGTTTCAGTAAGGATTCTCTCTAAAGGGGTAGTTTTAAGAATTTCCCTTAAAAGATTATTTTTGGGGTAAGTAATAATACAGGAGAATGATAAGTAAAAACCTAAAGCTAAAGCTTTTTGAGCTGCCTCTTTTGATCCTGTAAAACTATGAAAAACACCATTGACTCCTGAAAAATTAAAATCAAAAATATCCTCCCATGCGTCTTGTAATCCTGAGATTACCGAATGACGACAGTGGATGATTAATGGTAAATGAAGTTTTTTTGCTAGGATAATTTGAGCCTGAAAAAGAGCTTTTTGAGCCTTTTTTTCTTCATCAGTAATATGCTCTTTATGTTTAAAATAATCCAATCCGCATTCTCCAACACCGACTACTTTTTGAGGATAAGTTTGATAAATTCTCTCTAAAGCCTTCATTTTTAAAGGGATGGATTTAAGGGGATTTGCCAGGGGAACATATTCTGGATGAAGACCAATGGTAGAAAACATCTTTATTTGGTCACTATTCATTTGGGCTGCTGCTTTGCTGGAATTTATACTGGGGCCAATGTTTATAATAGCTGTTACTCCAGCTGTTCTGGCTCTTTTAATGACAGAATCAAAATCTGGTTTAAATTGTTTGACATCTAAATGCGCATGGGTATCGATAAGTTGATTCATGGTTTCAATCCTAGAACAGTGGCAAAGCGGAAATCTTGTGATAGGTTTTCCACATTAAATTTTCTATTCGAAAAATATTGATTGGAATGGTAAGTACAAATCTTGCTGTTTTCAATATTCTCTTGCTTTATACCTAAAGAGACCAATTGATCTTGGGCAAAATTCCAAAGATCGATACTTATGCCATCATCTGCCTTTTTTAGATAAGGGTGCCATTTAGGATTTGCCTCTACCTCTTTAGTGTTTTGTTTTATGTAGCAACAAGGGCCAATGGATGGAGCTATGTGAACAAGTAATTTTTGAGGATTAGATTCAAAATGTTGTTTAAATGATTTTATGGCACTTTCCAGTATTCCCAAATGAAGACCTTTCCACCCAGCATGGATTAGTCCTAAGGCCTTTCTTTGTGGATCATAGAATACGACAGGTAAACAATCAGCGGTCATCAAAAACATGTTAACACCAGGTTCGTTAGTAACTAGCCCGTCAACTTTAAAGGCACTTTCACTGTCATGGGCACCTTTTCCCAAATCATCCTTACCCACTTTAATAACTTCCACGCCATGTTGAGCATACATAGAAACTATAGAGTCTAGATTAATTCCTAGTAAATTTAAAAAATTCTGACGGTTCTCTAGAGCTTGCTCAGGATCACCTTTTACAAAGGACATATTTCCGTCAGAAGCTTTGGAATTAGCCAAAATAATTTTAGGAAAATCTGTTAACTGCATAAATTTATGATTTATATTCACTATTATATAATTTCTGGTAATCTTGTAATATAGTTTTATTATGATTAACGATCAACTTCTTTTTGTGGGACAAAAGGCCTTTATTGATAAAGATGGAGAAATTTTAATATTAATAGATCCAAAACTTGGAATAGATTTGCCTGGAGGAAAAATTAAAGAAGGAGAAGCTGATTTAATAGAATCTTTGAAAAGAGAAGTCAGAGAAGAAACAAAGTTAGAAATTGAAATTGAAGATCCGTTTATAACTTGGATGATTGAATTTCCTCCAGATCACAGAAATCAAGGAAAAGTTTTTTTGGTGGGATACAAATGCAAATATTTTTCAGGAGAAGTAATTTTAAGTGATGAGCATTCAGATTATAAATGGGTTAATAAAAATAACTATCTGAAGTTATCTAAAGATGGTCACTTTAAAGCAATAGAAAAATATTTTTCTTTAACTGAAAATTCTTAAATTCTGGGAAAAAGTGGAGCTTGGGATTTAATGGTACCGGAAAACTGGGATATGATTTTCTCAGAAGTTTCCGGTAAGAAAGGTTTAAGATTAAAAGCAATTTGCTGGATCCTAGAAATTAAGTCTTCTAAAATTGGTTTTACTTTTTCCTCTGAAAGCTCCCAAGGTTTTTCCTCATTAATCTTTTTATCAGCTTCAGTAATCTGTCCCCAGATAAAACCTAAAGCCTCATTAAGTTTGTAGCTTTCTATTAAACTGCCAACTTCTTTTGCCATAGCAAGATTTCTTGTCACCCCTTTAATTTGATTTTGTTCACAAAGTTTGGCAACCCTGGCTACTAAATTACCTAAACCGTTGGCAAGATCAGCGTTTATTGTCTCCTTAAATTTCTCCTCAGAGAAGTCTCCGTCGCTAAACGGGGAAAGTTTGGCTAAGAGGTAGTAACGGAGTGTTTCTGCCCCGTATTCTTCTGCTAAAGGAATGGGATCTAAAACGTTCCCCACTGTTTTTGACATCTTTTTACCTTCAACTGTAATGTATTCATGAACAAAAAGAGCTTTAGATAACTGCAGCCCGGCAGAAAGTAAAAAAGCAGGCAAATAAATAGCATGGAAACGGATAATACCCTTACCAATCACATGAAGATCAGCTGGCCAATATTCTTTATATTTTTCTTCATCCCAACCGAAACCCACTCCGCTCTGATAAATGTTTAGAGCATCAAACCAAACATAGATGCGTTGGCTGGGGTCTTCTGGAACTGGTACTCCCCAATTTCTGGCCCGCTCATTACTACGAGAAATGCTTAAATCTTGTAATGGTTGTTTAAGAAACGACAAGACTTCATTTTTTCTAGAAGTAGGAGTGATTTTATATTCATCTGATTCAATAAGTTGAATTAGTTTTTCTTGATATCTAGAAAGTCGGAAGAAATAGTTCTCTTCTTCTACTTCCTCCAATTTTTTTCCTGGATGTTCAAAACACTCACCGTTTTCATCTAATTCATCGGGAGTATAAAAAGCCTCACAGCCAACACAATAAAGACCCTTGTATGTTTTTTTATAGATATCTCCTGCTGCGTCACAAAGATTCCAAAGTTTTTGAGTTGCCGGGTAGTGTCGTTCTTTATCACTTCCCTTAAAGAAAACATCAAATTGAACATGAAGTTTTTCGGCCATCTCTTTAAAGGCCTGTGAATTTTGGTCGACGAATTTTTGTATTTCTACTCCCGCCTTCTCTGCTGCCTGAACGTTTTTTAAAGCGTTTTCATCTCCTCCGGAAAGATAAGTAGTTTTGTCTCCTAAAAGATTATGATAACGCGCAATAACGTCTCCTTGAATATATTCCAAGGCGTGGCCAATATGTGGCTTGGCGTTAACATAAGGTATAGCTGCGGTGATATAGAATTTTTTCATATGTTAATTCTAATGTAAAAATTCTTTACTTCGTAATAGAACTTTTTCATCTGAGTTGTAGTTTAACATTTCTTATCTCTTTTTTCGATCTTGGAGAGGTTATTTTTGTTTAGAGAGTCTAGATAGTTTAGGAATTTTGGTTTGGTAAGAAGGAGAGCTAGGCTTTTTTAATGATTTAGCTATTAAAATAGTAGCCATGATTGTTAAAAGAGCACTAACAATATTTAAAACCCCTAATCCTTGAAGGGCTAAAAGAAGAACCAGTCCTAAACTCAAGATTAAACTTTTAAGAAAGAACTTAAAATAAAGATTTATTAAAAAGGTTAAAAATAACAGTAAGGGTAGAAAAAGTTCAATAAGCTGAAGAGGTGAGGCTTGGGTAAAAGAGGCAGGAGGTGGTGTCTGCCAAATAACTACTCCTAAAATAGTCCCCCAAATAATTAAGGGGAGAATCTTTTTAATCCAAAGCATGAAACTATTTTAATTCATTTGAGTAGTTGCTACATCTACCTTGACAAAGTTTTATTGAATAATTTATATTACTGGCAATGGAAACGCTAAGTCCATGGGATCTTTCTGCTTGCGCTCACTGTGGCCATCTGGGTGAGTATGGCACGTTGCCCTATTGTGGTAAAAAATTCCCTGACCCAAGTCAAGGAGTGGAGTATTTATCAGATATGGATTGGCGCTTGGGTTGTGAAGATATTAAAGTGGTAATCCCTGTGAATGATAGAGTTCCAAGGTATCTGGAGTTGGTGCCTGATTGGAGAGGCAGTGTTTTAATTGGAAAGGAAGGACTCCCTTTAACCGATAAAGTCTATAGTCAGATAGTTGACTTTTTTGCTGAGGATAAAACTGCTTTACCCTTGTAGTAAATGCCTTTTCTCTCAGATTTATTTCAGCTCCTACTACTTCAAAGATAGAACTTACTGGGCCTTTTTGGACTTCAATATTTCTGCTAAAATAGCTACATGCTGTTGATTATTACTTCTAAGGCTGATAAGGAAACTCTACAAAAGGTGGCTGAGGATTTAGAAGGCTATATTAAGTTTGTAGTTGATGTAGAAAAAGGAATATTGACTGCTGGAGGTTTAAGACATTTTGAAGGTGAAGAGCTCCTTCTAAAAGAAGGTAGCAAACAGGATAATCTTTGGGGTGGAGGTTTGGATTTAGAAACTGGAGAGATTGATTTTGATTCCATGATAAATATTAGGCCTACTCAAGGAAATCCTAGTAGAGAAGTTTTATCAGAAGTGGTGAGGAAAAAAGTGGAAGAGATTGTGAGGACCTTACTTAAATGAATGCTCAAGATTTAACTTTAAATATAGCTGTTAATTTAGGAAGAGTTTCCAGGTGGGCTATGGAAGGGAAAGAAGCAAGAATAAAACAGTTTTTAGAAGAAACTAATGGTTATGTAAGACAGTTGGAAGATACTCCCAAAAAGGAAAAATTCCAGAAAACATTTAACTCTTTTAAGGATAATTTTTCCAAGTTAAAAAGTAATGTTAGATTAGATAAGGAATGGGCAGAAGATACCTTAACCTGGGCTAACATTTTAACTCACAGAGCCAAATTAGCTTAAACTCCCACTACTTCAAAGGTAGAGTTCTGGACAGATGAACTTACATTGATTATTTTTAATTTTAGCGATATAGTCCACCTATGTTAGAAAGAGTATCAGAAGGAGTTACTGTTAGATCTGCTGCAGAGATAAGAGCTAAGTTTAAGAAAAGATACGGTAGATTAATAGGGCATTATAAAAGATGGCAAAGTCCTCAACCTGATTCTGAGACTAACCCTAAAGGTCATATTAGATGGGAAAAGAGTAGAGATGTTATGGAGCATATGTTGCGGCTAAATAGACATTGGCCCTATGATGATTGCCCCAAGTTCTGCAGATTGTTGCCTGGTGAGCATGATTATGATGAGTTTAGATTATGGGAAATTTTGAGGCGCTTAGCAACTCCTATTCATGCTCGTCTTAATACTATGATAGAAAGTCAGAGGAGAAAAAATTGGGTAGAAAGTCCAACTAATGCTAAACAAACATTAAGGGCAGTTCAACATTTAGATGATCGATTGACAAGGAGATTAAAACAAGACAGAGAGGAGTATAATTTTGAATTAGATGAGCTAAGAGAAGCAAGAGAAAGTGGAAGTGGCTTTTCATGGGATGGCAGCTATAAAGTTTATAGTCTAGAACAGTTGGCAGCGTTAGACCGTAGGATAGAAGAGTTAGAACAAGGTGGTTTAGAGATCGATTTATCTGGTCCTCAGGAAAAAAGACGATTAGAAGCACAGAGAGAAAAATACCTTGATTTGCTCCCTCCTCATTACAGAGAAAAATATGGGGCTTCTCAGGATACTAAACTCCTACTACTTCAAAGGTAGAGCCTGCTGGGCCTTTTGAGACCTCAACTCTCACTGGGAACTCTTCTTTTAACTCTTCCAAGTGGGTAATAATTAAAATTTTTTCAAAATCATTTTTGATAGCATCCATGGATTCTACAATCCTGGATCTTCCCTGGGCATCCTGAGTTCCAAACCCTTCATCTATTACTAAAAATTGAAGTTTGGCTCCAGCTCTGTGGGTCAAAAGCTTGGATAAAGCCAGTCTGATAGCAAAGTTAACCCTAAATTGCTCACCACCACTATAGGCTTCATAAGGCCTTTCCCCCATCTCATCAGAGATAATAATATCTAAAGTTTCTACTAATCCATATTCCCCATTGGTTTTGGTTTTTGTTTCTCTTTGGGTTTCAAACCTCACTTTCATCCTGCCTTCTGTTAACCTGTCCAGAAGTCTATTGGCCTCATCCTCAATCTCCGGAATAGCAGTTTCTATAATCATGGCCTGGATGCCTTTTTTACCAAATGCTAAGCTCAACTCTTCAAAGGCCTCTTTTTCTGTCTGCAGCTTCTTTTTTTCTGTTTCTTTCTCTGTTTTATAATCTTCTAACTGCAGAGTCTTGTCTCGCAAGGATCTTGCTTCACCAACTTTACTTCGATATTCCAATGCTTTTTGGGAC
This sequence comes from bacterium, assembly GCA_030647265.1. GTDB lineage: Bacteria > Patescibacteriota > Microgenomatia > Daviesbacterales > UBA10151 > JAUSJM01. The sequence continues at coordinate 18,927 of JAUSJM010000014.1, read as the reverse complement.
AATTCCTGCTTAATTGTTTCTTTAGCTTGTAATCTATTTTTTGTCTCTTGAAGTTGCTCCTCATAACTTGTGAACTCTTTGAGATTTTGGGACTCTTTTTCAATTTGAGCTTCTTTACCTTGGGAGATTTTAAGCAGATCCTCCATTATTTCCTGATGGGCTTTAACTGCAGTGGCTGCTTGCTGGAGCTTAGTATAAAGATCAGCGTATTTTTCTAAGTTAGCAACCTCGGTGTTTAAAAGATGCCACTGTTTGGTTTCTTCTTCTAATTTTTGGATAGCCTGCTCTTTCTCTAAGGCCTGTTGAAATTGGGGAATAATGAAAGCTTTTACCTGCCCCAGACTTTTTTGTAAAGTTTTTAGCTGATCATTATTTTCTTTTAGTTTAGCTTCATCTTTAGTAATAATCTCTTTATTTTTGGCTGCCCCGATAGTTTGTCCGCAGGTGGGACAGAGATTTTGATGATTTTTCAGATGTTCAACCTCTTTTTGGTACTGCTCATTTTCCGTCTGCAATTTTTTAATATCGATTTCCAGCAAGGTAACCTTTTTGCTGCGTCGCTCTTCCAGCTCTAAGACCTGTTTTTGTAAGGAGGCTAACTCATCTTTGACTGTAATGAGCTCCGATCTTTTGCTCTCTAAGCCTTTTTTCTTTTCCTGGAGTTTTTGCAGCTGTAAGAAACTCAGCTCAATAGTCTCCCTTTGGGAAAGGATAGTTTGGTATTCTGCTTGGGCTTTTTCTTTTAAAGAGATCTGGGTTTTTAAATCGGTCAGCTCTTTTTGGGCTGCTTCAATTCTGGTCTTAGTTTCTTCCAAGGCCTGAAGTTTGGTGGTGACAAGCTCTCTTTCTTTATCAATGAGTTTTATTTGGGACTCCACCTCTTTTAGCTGCCCCTCAACTTTTTGGGCTTCAGCCTCTGCTTCAGTAAGAGCCTTTTCCCGGGCTTCCTTTTGAGAAAGCTCTGCCTCAATTTCCAGTAATTGGTACTCTAAAAGTTTAAGCTTAGTTTCAATTTCTTTAACCTTTTCTTTAGCTTTTTCTTCCAGTTTGTCATAGTGAGATAACCCTAAAATATCAGCCAGGATTCTTTTTCTATCAGATGGACCTTTGGTAGTAAACTCATCAGCATGACCTTGTCTTAAAAAGGCTGAATTGGTGAAGGTTTCATAAGATAAGTGGAGGGTATCAATAATCTTTTGCTGGGTGGCTTTAATGGTTCCTTCTGTTAGATTATGGGAACCAGAGAAAAGTTCCAGAGAAGTTGACCCGCCACCCTTTAATATCCTGGCCCTTTTAACAGTAAAGATATGTCCATCCAGCTCAAAGGAAAACTCCACCACCATAGTGGTTTGGCCAAGTCTCACCAGTTGGTCTGCTGAGTCCCCAAGCCTAGAAGTTCCCCACAGGCACCAGGTGATAGAATCTAAAAGAGAAGATTTACCTGCTCCGTTTTGACCGGAGATAGCAGCCATATGGAAGTTGGTAAAGTCCAGCTCGGGGGCATCATCTCCATAAGAGGTAAAATTTGAGAGTTTTAATTTAACAGGTACCATATTTTAACTGTCTAAAATCTGCGCTGCATAATTTTCTAATTCCTTAATCCTTTTTTCATCATATTTCTTACTCTGGAAATATTTTTGGAGGGCTTCAATGGGGGTTAACCTTTCCACTTCTTCCTGACCATCCAGGGCTGCTCTTTCTTTTCTTTCTACATTTCGGGAAATACCGGCAATAAAGTAAGCAGAAGTGAGAACTCTTTTTATTTTATCCATTTCAATCTCTTTGGTTACAGAAGCAGGAATATCAATAATGATCCTGACCACCTTGTCTTTGACATCATGTTTCCCAATCTCTTTTAAGATAATCTCTGTGGGTTCCGGCTCTTCTTCTTTGAGGGCTACTTTGATAGTTAAAAAAGATCTGGCATCAGAGGGGATAAAGTTAAAAGAGGTCTTTTTATTTTCGATATCTATTATCACAAAGCCCTTGGCTTCTTTTTCCTCTCCAAAATCAATCCTTTGGGGGGAACCGGAATAAACCACTGGGGGATCTTTGGCTAAAACCTGGTGTTTATGGATATGGCCTAAAGCTACATAAGAGAGCTTTCTGTCTGTTAAAAGGGATAGAGGAATGGTGGCATCATTGATAATAGCCAGTCCTTTTTCACTGCCAAAGATAGCCCCTTCTACCTCTAAGTGCCCCACTAAAACAGCAGGGGCATCTGGTTTGATTTTTTCATACATTGCCGGGAGCTTATCTCCCAGGGTTTTAAACTCCCCTTTGTGGAGCCAGGGAGCAGTAATAACCTGGAGGTTTCCTGATTGGGTAGGGATATTTAAAAACTCCGGAGCTCTGGAAACCCAAACGTTTTCCATCTCCAGGGCTGAGTAGATATCCAGAGTGTTGGCCTTACCTTCAGCATTGGGGGTATCGTGATTTCCTACCACCATCACTACCGGTATTCCTGCCTTGGCTACTTTTCTTATTCTTTCTCCAAAACCCCGTTGTTGGGTAGGAGATGGATCACGGGTTTTATAGGCATCACCGGCAAATAAAAAGGCATCTACTTTTTCTTTGAGGGCATAATCTACCATTAAATCCAGGGTTTTTAAAAAGTCTAATAACCTGCTTTCCAATCCTGTTTCTGGATCAAGCTTGGAGTAGTTAATCATACCGATATGTAAATCTGCAGTATGAAGTAGCTTCATGGTAAGGGGATTATATCATCCTTTCCTTCCTTGATTCTTACCTTTTTTTAAACAAGCTTTAACTTAATTTATCTAGTATAAGATTATGTTAAATTTTAATTCAGTACTTCTCTCTTCCCAAAATCCAGCCCCCTTGGTGGACTATTATAAACAAGTTTTTCAGATGGACCCCCAGTGGTCAGGAGGAGAGTTCGTAGGATTTAAGGTGGGTGATGGGATGGTTGTGATTGGTCCTCATGATAAAGTCCATGGTAAAAGTATAAATCCAGAAAGGTTAATTTTGGGTTTAGAAACAGCGGATGTGGCAGGTGAATTTACCAGGATCAAGGGGATTGAAGGAACTACAGTGATTGTTGAGCCTTACCATCCAGCTGAAGCTTCAGATATGTGGCTGGCTACTCTCGCTGATCCAGATGGAAACTTCTTCCAGCTAGGGACTCCGATGAATCTTTAAACCTCTTCTGAGATAAACTCATTAGGGAAAAGATTAATAAAAGCATACCCTTGTTGATTTAATCTGACCCCCTGACACCCCAAATCTTTTAAAAACTGAATCATTTCCCGAGCAGCGTTCTTGGGGTCTACTGCTTTCTTACCGATGTACTCTATCTCTACAAAATCTCCCAAGCCTTTGACTTTATCAATCTCTATTTCATAATCTTTATAAACCCAGGTAGCTCTTTCTTTATCTACCTCTACTATTTCTTCAAAATCTAAGACTTGAAAGATTTTCTTAAGCTTTTTTAAATCTTCAACTTTTGTTTCATACTCATCACAGTGAGTGCTTTTTCCCTCTTCATCCCGGTGCCAGTTTTTGTAGTTGATAGAAAACTTTCCTTCAGTATCTCTTAGTCTTAGCCACTCATTAATGGGTCTTTGAGCTCTAAAATCCCGATGAGCAGGAATAAAATAAGTATCCACCTGTCTTTTCTTTCCTTTAAACTGTCCCTTCTTTTTTAGGAAAGTAAGGAGGGGCTGAATCTTTTTAATATTGACCTGAATTTCAATTTCTGTATCTTCCATAATGATTAAGGATGCTTTGAGTTTACCATATTCTTAAAGCTATGGCCTGAAGTAGCACCCTATAATATTGGAAGAGAGCTGCTTCTATGATAAAATACTCTCCATGTCTCAAAACACAAGAGAATCCTTGGAAAGTGCAGGAGCCCCTAGTGTCTACATCCACCACTTCACCTCAGAGATCTATAAAGGTCTCCAAGATGTTACTACGACCCAAGAAGTGGTCTTAGAGCCAGGCAGACTAAATCAAGTTCCAGTGGAAGTTACTACTGAGCATGCTCCTCAATCTTCTAACCATGAGGGCACGACCTCCCCTCGAGGATCTCTTAGGAATCAAGATTTAAGTTCCTCCTTAAGAAGTCGATTTGCTCAGTTGGGACTTGATCTAATGGATTATGATCTTACGCAGCATATTTCTCGGGCTTTAGAGGGTAGTGATGACGAAGTGAAGGTTAGGGTTCCTGCACCCATTATCAACTACTGTGCTCGTCCCATAACTGTTTTGGAAGGTACTCGCCTTTTCCGTTTTTTCAGTAACTTTTCCTCAAATTTAATAACTGGAGAATGTCTTAAAGCAATGGTAGCCTCAGGTAAGATCAAAGTTGATGGTGAGCCAGAAAAAGATTGGGATTGGCACTGGCGTTATGGCGGAAATAATCCTGGCGTGGGAGACATGATTACAGGAATTAGGGTAAAAGTGAGACCTCTTGGCTGGATTCCTCCTGATTCACCTCAACCGATTTGTATTAGTGACAGCGAGGCTAATTATCGTCAAACCATCGATAGTTTACTTGACCCAAGACTACCATCAGGGTTGAAGCAAGTGCTGTGGATTGGGGAGACACCTCACCTAAAACTTGATGAAAATGTTGATGCTCTTCTTGATAGGAAAGTTCCCCCCGGACTTACTAACTTTTGTCATGGAGCGTGGGGGCTTCATATTAACTCTTTGTTTGTTGATGGTGGTACTAATTGGCCGGTAAGGGTAGAGGTATTAAGTACTACTGAGCCTAAAATGATGCCAAATGCTGTGGTTTTTTATTTTTCAGAAAGAGTGCGAGATCATATTCGGCATATTAGTTTACCCCAAAGGCCACCACGTAGGTTGTATTCTCTTACACAGCTTTTTAGTAGATGAAATCTTTTTTATAATCTCTTTGGATTTGACCTAAAACTTCAAGATACATCCTAAGAGTTGCAGTATAATCTCATTATGAGTGATTTACTTTTAGCTTATATTACTTGTAAAAGTGCTGCTCAGGCAAAAGAAATTGGTAAGCATCTGCTAAAAATGAAGCTTTGTGCTTGTTTGAAGATCATTCCTACAAATAGAATCAATTTACTTTTGGCCAGCAAAATCTGGGAAGTTGGAGGAAGGTAGGAAAGCAGTATTAATTGCTAAAACTTTAGAGAGTAAATACCAGCAGCTAGAGGTAGAGGTGTAGAAAACCATTCTTATACGGTTTCCTGTGTAATAGCTATTCCTGTCCAACACGTTTACCAAAAGTATTATGATTGGATAAAAGGAGAGTTGGAATAATTCTGTAGTTCTCAAAATGCTATAATTTGGGCATGAAATATATTGTCAGTGCTTGTTTAGCAGGATTATCATGTCGTTATGATGGAAAGGCAAATCCCTGTCAAAGAGTAATTGATCTTATAAAAGAAGGCCAAGCTCTTCCCTTTTGTCCAGAAATTTTTGGAGGGTTATCTACTCCTCGTCCAGCTGCAGAAAGAAAGGGGTCTAAAGTTGTAACTTGCAAGGGGCAAGATGTAACAACGGAATTTTACAAAGGTGCCCTTGAAGGGTTAAAATTAGCTTGGATAGCAGGTGTCAGAGAGGCTATTTTAGCAGCCAGATCCCCTTCTTGTGGTTCCAACCAGATCTATGATGGAACTTTTAATAAAAAATTAATAACAGGAGATGGAGTTTTTGCCCAGATGCTAAGGGAAGATGGATTTAGAGTTTTTATTGAAGAGGAGACTCATTTGATTACATCAGGAAAAGAAAGGTTAGGATGAAAGCTACTCAACAGCTAAAAGAGGAACACCAGGGAGTATTGTTGGGCCTGAAGATTTTAGAAAAGATTGCCCAAAAGTTAAAGAAGGGTGAGAGAGTTGATCCAGATCATTTAAAACAGCTTTTAGAGTTTTTGACAGTTTTTGTAGATAAATGCCACCACAGCAAAGAAGAAGAATTACTTTTCCCAGCCCTGGAAAAAGTGGGTCTTCCTAAAGAAGGGGGACCTGTGGGAGTAATGCTTTTAGAACATAACGCAGGAAGAGGTTGTATTAAGGGAATAAAAGAAGCTGTTTCTTTGTATGAGCAGGGTGAAAAAAGTGCTGCTCTAAAGTTTGTTTCTAATGCTGAAAATTATATTGCCCTACTTCGGGAACATATCGATAAAGAAGATAATATTTTGTACCAGATCGCTGATATGCACCTGGATGAAAAAGCCCAGGACCAACTGATAAAAGAGTTTGAAAAAATTGAAACAGAAAGAATTGGAGTTGGTAAACACGAACAGTTCCATCAGATGTTAAATGATTTGGGAAAAATTTATCAAATTTGAATCCCCTTTACTTACAAAGAATCTTCTTTTACTTTTATCCGTATCCCCAGTATAATGGCTTCAGAAAGAAACTAAAAAAGTGAAGGCAACAAAACAACTAAAAGAGGAGCACCAAGCAGTACTATTACTACTTTCAATTCTGAGAAAAATTAGAGAAAAAATTGGCAGGAAGGAAGAAATTCCCTCTCAACATCTAGAGGAGATTTTAGAATTTTTTAAAGTTTTTGTAGATAAATGCCACCATAAAAAGGAAGAGGGAATTTTATTTCCGATGATCACAGGAGCAGAGATTCCCGAAGAAAAAGGTTTGATCGGGGATCTTTTGCGGGACCATGCTATCCTGCATGAATATGTGAAGGTTATTGATGAATCCTTTACCGGTTTTAAAGCAGGAGACCAAAGGAATGTAGAAAGATTGATGGAGGCAGCTAAAAGCTACATCACCCTGCTTACTGAACACATTAGTAAAGAAGATGATATACTTTTTGAGTTAGCTGATCAATATCTTCTTAGGGAAGCAGATGAGAGGATGATGGAACAGTTTGAATATATTGAGATTAACCAACTTGGGTCCGGTAAACACAAGCAGTTTGAGAGAATGTTAGAACGCCTGGAAAAGATTTACCTTAAAAAAATTTAGGCTCTATAAAGATAAAAATTCTCATCTTTTTTAAAAGGTGGCCAGTTTTTAAAATGATAGGTCTGGGTAATGACCACGGCTCCTTTTTTAAGCTCCTGTTGAAGCTTACTTTCGAGTTGATCCACGGCTTTAGGCAACATATAAATATAGACCACATCGGCGGGAAAATATTGGCGGTGAAAGATATCCCCATGGAAGAAGTGACTATTTTTTAATTTTAGTTGGCGAGCTTGATAGCGGCTCCACCAAACCCGGAGCCAAGATTGTTCGATACCGTAGCTTTTGGCCCCCAATTTTCCTGCCTCTAAAACTACTCTCCCATCCCCCGAACCTAACTCATAAAAAACTTTACCTGGAGATAAATTTGCCAGCTTAAGGATAGACTTGATAACTTTCATTTTAGTGGGAACATAAGGGGCATCAGAACCGGCAAACCAGGAAAGGCCTAAAAAACAGAGCAGTAAAATGAAAATAATAATCAACAGTTCCATAGTTCCATTTACTTTCTTAACAGTTTTAACAAGAGGACTTTTAGTTTAGTAAACTTATCAATATTAATAAAAGCCTGATATAGAAGGGGGTTTAATACCAAGTCATAAGTACCTAAGTTCTCTACCAGTTCCCCGCCTAACTTTTCTTTAAAACTGTGAAAGCCATACCAAGGGTGATGTGGATCAGCTTTTGGCCCTAAGGCTCCCCAAAGATCAAGCTTTTTTAAACCCATTTTTTTGCCCACCTTTATAGCTTCCCAAGCGGTTAAAACCGGGGCCATGACATTTTTGTAGTCTGTGAAGGAACCTCCATAAGGGTAGTAAAGAGTATCTTTGAAATTAAACAGCATCCAGGCATTTAAGGGAATATTTTGGTAGGAAGCAATGAGTAGCCTGGCCAAACCCACTTTGGTTAAAGTTTGCCAGACAGTTTGATGGTAGTGGGGAGTGTGCCCGAAATAGCCTTGCCTTTTAGTGGTCTCAAAATAAAGTTTAAGATAGATGGCAAAAGCTGCATCATCTACACGTTCTTCTACAGTTACTCCATGTTTTTGGGCTACTTTGATGTTGTAACGGGTCTTAGGGTGCATTTTAGATAAGATTTCTGCTTCAGACTGAGTCAGATCCAAGATAAAGTTGTATTTGGTAAACAAAGGCTTTGGTGAGATTTTAAATTGTTTCCCAATTTCGAATTTCGAATTTCGCTCGCCTCGCTGAGTCGGCGAAGCGGGAATTTCGAATTTATTTATATCCGGTTCTAATTTCACAAAAGCACAGTGGTGCTCTTGGGCAATTTTGGTGAGGGCTTGGGCTAATTCCTCATCCGGAAACGGCCCCTTGGGTAAATAGGCCACAAAGGAGGAGGTAAGGGGGATTTTATGCAGGGTAAGCTGAAAAACTCTGGTTAAATTACCATTTTGATAAAGACCGTATCTTAAAAGTGGAGTTCCTAAGCTTTTCCTGAACTCTCCCCACTCCCAGGACTGCATAATGTGGGTCACCAGCTTGTTATACTCTTTTTTTTGCTTTTCAGTGATAAGCTTTAGATCCATGAGATCATTATATCCTAATTTTTAAACTTTAAGATTGCATCTTTGCCCCTTTTGTGGTAAAAGTGAGGCGTGGATACGAAGACCAAATCAATTCTGTTGGGAGGAATAGCTTTACTAATCCTGGCTGTTACTTTCGGGGTAATCTTTTATTTAGGTAAAGCCTCCCGAAACCAGAATGTGAGAACCGAACCCTCACTGGATAGTCTCTCTCAGCTACCGTCTCTTTCCACTTCCGATAACAGTTCCGGAACCGGAAACAACAACACCGGCACTACAAAGAGCTTTACCGGAGAAGGTTTTACTTTGAAGTATCCAACATCATGGGGGCTTTTAACTTGCAGCAACTCTCAAAACTTTGAACTTGATCCCACAAGTTCCCAAGATATTAAAGGGGTGGTTTGTGATATGGCAGTAAAACCGGTTACTTTTCTCATTTCTAGCACCAGAGCTGCTTGTCAGGGGGAAACTGTCACCTTGGGATCTAACCAGGTAGTTAAATCTAAAATTACTGCTCGTGGTGATACCAACTACCGCTGGTGTTTGATGGTAGGAAGTAAAAGCTTTGATGTTACCCACCGGGTTTCTCCATCTGGTTCCCGGGCTACCTCCAAAGATGATTTCTCTTCCCAAATAGAAGAAGTGATTAAGTCTCTCCAAACAACTCCCGCCGGTTCTTAGAAGATTTGAATTTTAGCCTGGCTTTTTAACTGTTGGAATTTATCGCTGAAAACTTTCCCCAACTTTTGTTGTTTTAAAGCATCAGTAGCCTCTTTTTGTTGTCCCGCTGAATCAGTAGCTTGCAGCTGGTCTTTATTAGCCTCAATAAACTGGTTGACCTCTTCGGCGGAAACGGTTGCATCTTTATCATAAAGCTTTTCAGCGATGAGCTCAACTTTTAATTGGCTGATAAGACTGACCCGTGTTTCTCCTTGTTGGGTAAGCAGACTATCTAAAGCTTGGGCTCCTCCTACCTTTTTCTCTACCTCAGAGACTTTATTGTTTAATTCAGCATCAGAAACAGTCACACCCTTCTTTTTGGCTTCTTCCATGATAATCTTTTCATTGACCATCTGGGTTAACATTTTGTCTCGATATTGTTGGTTCATTCTGGTGAGAAGTTCATAGTTGGTAATAGGAGAACCGTTGACTGTAGCTGCTAAAAATAAACTTTTTTTAGTAGAAACTAAAATGGCTAAACCTAAAATAATGATGGCTAAATAAGTTAATTTAGTAGGTTTGTAGGAACGGACAAAATCCTGGGCACCTTTAGCCCGCTTATTTAGGCCCAAAGAAAGAGTTTGGAGAAAGGCAGGAATGGGAGATTGGGCTTTAGTCTGGTGGGGAGTTTTTGCTGTCTTAGCAGGTCTTTTGACAACTGTTTTTTTAGTTTGTTTTAATGCTCTTTTTGCCATGTCTGGCCGATAATAACAGATTATTTACTGCTTTGACAAGGGGCTAATTTTCACGGTATGGTAAGAGTATGTACTTCGACTTCGCTCAGTATGAAGGAAACTTCTTGCTTCGCAATAAACAAAAAGGTCCTGCCTGCCGGCAGGCAGGGTTTGTAAATCTTCTCATTATTTTAGTAGCTACCCTGGCAGCAGGATTTTTTTACTGGGGAAAGTCTTTACTGGGATTACCCCAACAAAACCCTCCAACCTCACCCCAAATCTCTACCACACCTACTCCAAAGGTTGATGAAGCTGTGGATTGGAAAACATATAATGATGAGAAGTATGGTTTTTCTGCTAAATACCCACCTGATTGGAGTGTTGTAGATATTACTAATGAAGAGGTAGGAGTGGATTTTACTTCAGATAATAAACCAGTGACAAAACCACTAAAACAGTTCCTTAAGGAAAATATCTATCGAGAAGAAATTGATACGATTATGGATTTTGTTGACCCAAGTGTTATAAGTAAATTTTCTCCTATTGTTCCTAAAAAGGGTCCAGGCGAGTTTTGGATCTCTGGTCTAAGATTAGAAATAAAAGAGGGAACAGAAGAAGATTTTGAAAAATATAGGCAACAACTACAAGAAGAAAGAGATACTTTTTTACAACAGGATAAAGTTAATAAGGAAGAAATTACTGATTTATTAATAGGTGATATAGAAGTAATAAAAATATCTTCGACTCATCGATTATTTTGGGAAGTGAAAAATTTTTCCGTGGCAGTATGGCAGAAAGATGGGTTTTTATATAAATTGACAAATGACTCACCAGGATTAGGTCATAGTAATAGCTATTTTGATCAAATTCTTTCTACCTTTAAATTTTTAGATGAAGAATAGCTTATTAGTGTAAGATAAAAGTATGTACTTCGACTTCGCTCAGTATGAAGGAAACTTCTTGCTTCGCAATAAACAAAAAGGGGCTGCCCATCTGCTGTTAATTTTAGTGACGGTAATACTTCTTGCCGGGGGAATATATTTTTACCAGACAAATAATAAGAAGACTGTTCTGCAAAGTCCCACTACCACCCTGCAGCAGCCAAAACTTAATGATTATACTAACTCTGAACTGGGATTTTCCTTTCAATACCCCCAGGATTTGACTGTCAAAGCAGACTCAGAAGAAGAGTTTAATAAAAGAGGGAAGACTGATTTTAAAAAAAACTTTCAAAACTATGTGGGCTATGCTCCACCAGATTTTTTAGGGGCAATAGCAGTTTTAGATAAAACAGAAAGTTATGAGATAAACCCTTTCAGTGTTTGGGTTTTTGATAACCCCCATAATTTATCAGCAGAGAAGTGGTTTGACAGTTACTGGTATTATCCATTCCTTTGGGGGGTCTTTGATTGGACCTCAAAAGGACATGTGGCTTTAGATACAGAAACTACAGTTTCTGGGTTAATAGGGAAATCCAAAATTGTAAGTTACCAAACAGGTCAGCCAAAGTATGTTTATTTTTCTAAAGATCAAAAGATGTATCTACTTCGGGTTATTGGAGAAACAGGAGAAAAAATCCTCCCCACCTTTAAATTTCTAGAGTAAATGAATATTTGTAGAGTAGGTTGAGGATTACTTGATAAATTTTTCCAGTTCTTTTCTGGTCATAGATGCTTGGGTTAAAATACTAGAAAACGTTCCTAAGGCAATTTCTTTATGATTGGGGACGATAACAGTTAAGTTTTTTCCCGCCTGCTTTTTATGTAATTTAATGTGACTTCCTCTTTGGGAGATGATGATAAAACCAGCACGTTTTAAAGCCAAGAGAATAATTTTTGCCGAATAGAGCTTAGGCATTAATATGGATGGAGAGGTCTTGAAGTTTGGGACGATTTACAGGAGTTAGCTCGACTCTGGTCTTACCTTCAAAGTAGAGCTCTAAGGCCTCTTTTAAATTATCTAAAGCTTCTTTCTCACTTAAGCCTTGGCTAGCTACCTCCACCTCAAGAGCTTTAGCAACATACCACTTATTTTCTTTCCATACCACTGAATGGATTCGTTTCATAATTGAATTATACCATTACTTTGTGAGAAAAATGTTAAGATAAAGTTGATGCAAAAAGGATTTGCTCTAATATTTATTTTAGTTGGAGCTTTAGTTTTAGTTGGTTTGGGAGGAGCTTTCTATTTTGGTAAATTAAAATTCCCTCAAACAAGTTTTCCTGGTAATCCTTCTATCACAGTAACTCCACAAGTTTCACCTACACCTACTCCAAAAGCTGATGAAACCGCAAATTGGAAAACATATACAAATACAAAGTATGGTTATTCATTCAAATATTCTCCAGATTCTAATATAAAAGAAGAGCGTGGTCGTGATGATATAGGTTTACCAGATCATGCTTTGATTACGAACCGCCTAGGAGAAATTAGAATTCCCTACCTAGCTCCCCCTGATTGGCGTAATAGTGGTGTTAAAGAAATCAATATAGATGGGAAAACAGGTAAGAAGTTTCTAGTTGACAATAGCTATAATGCCCAAACTCCTTATGTTGTAATAGTGATAATTCCAAACGCGATAAAATATACAAAAACTTCTACACTTACATTTATATATATTCCCACGAGTAAAAATATAGAAAAAGGTATTACTAAAGAAGAATCAGATTACTTTGACAAATTTCTTTCTACTTTTAATTTTTTAGACCAAAAACAGGTTTGCGAAATAGATAAGGAGTATCTAAATACAGCTATAAATCCAATGGAATGCATCTGTCCTGAAGGGTCAAAACAAACGATTGTTTCTACTGGCTGGGGACCTTGTCCAAGTGGAGGTATGAAGGATTGCCCAAAAACAGTAATTAAGTGTAAAAGATAAGTGATAGGTGGTAAGCTGCTGATTAATTTATGTCTACAAATCTGGCACTCCAGCCAGCAGTTCTGGCACCATCAAGGGCTGAAAAATGGTATAATATTTTTATGATAGATCAGTCATTAATTAGCCAAATTAAAAAAGTATTATCTAAAGAATCAAGGATTAAATTAGCCTATGTTATAGGTTCTGTAATTAGTGGAAGAGTCAAACCCGGAAGCGATTTTGATCTGGCAGTGGTTGTAGATGATATAACCAAAGTAAGTTATGACCAAATTTATCAACTAGTCTCCTCTTTAAATTTTCCCAAGGACTTGGATTTATCCATCGTTGATAACGAGTCCTCCCCTTTATTTTTATTCCAAATTACCAGTACAGGTAAATGCATCTATGAAAAATCTTCTGCTGAAAAGGGGCTTTTTGAAGAATACGTGATGAAAAATTATTATGATACTGCACATTTAAGGAACATTTATTCCTCTTATCTTAAAGAAAGGTTTACCTATGCCCATAAAGTCTGACTTGGTTTCCAAAAAGCTGGATTTTTTAAATAATTATCTTCATAAAATAGAGAGCATGGATTTTAGTGAGGAAACTTTTGTAGCAGATGCTGATATTCATGATCTGATAGTTTTTCGTTTGCAGCAGGCAGTAGAAACTTGCATTGATATTGCAGCCCATATTATTGCCGGTTTGGATGCACCGCAAAAAGAGACAGCCAAAGACGCGTTTATTTTCTTAGGTGAACAGAAAATTGTAGATCAAGATTTAGCAAAAAGAATGGGTCAGGCAACAGATTTTAGAAACAGAGCAGTCCATGGCTACAATAATTTTGATTACAAATTGCTTTTTAAGGATTATAAAGAAGATCTAAAAGATCTTCGTCAATTTGGAGCAGAAATTGTAAAGTTTTTAGAGAGTGCATAAGATAATGCAAAAAGGTTTTGCTTCACTAGCTGTATTATTGATTCTTTTAGTTGGGATTTCTGTTGGGGTCTACTTAGTGCAAAATAAGCAAACTTTCTTTTCCAAAGCTAAAGAGCCACAAAAAAAGCTGACTTTAAATACTTCTCCAAAATGGGGACATATTGCGGATCTTAATCTTCAAAATCAACCTGTCCGTGGGATTTTCTTCTTTGCAGGTCCCCCAAATCCAAATTCAAAACAGTTTTACACTAGAATTCCTATAGATGCTGAAAAATTTGAATGGAGAAATGATAATGATATTAACTTCATTTTTGATCAAATAAAAAGCGCAGGAATAAATGTTATTAAACTCTCATGGTGGGGACATAATGATGAATATAATAAATGGGCACCCACGTTAAGTTCTGTTGAGGTAAATAATAAAGTGTTTGTGGAAGCAGAGAAAAGAGGACTTCTTGTTGCGCCGGTAATTGAAGTTTCCCCTGCTTTTGAGTTTTTTAGAGAATATCCAGATAATACAAGCAACTTAGAAATTAGAATTAAGGACGTACTGAGCACATACGGTAATCATCAAAATTGGCTCAAATTATATGATAAAAATGGGAAAGCCAGAAAAGTAATTTGGTTGATTGAAACCATTCATCTTGGGCCTGTTGATACTACTAAGTTTGCCCAAACATTTGATTTGGTGGCTGAAAAGATTAAAAGAGAAACTAAACAAGAAATTGGCTTTGTCATAGATCCTACTCCTCTTCCCCCAAATGGATCTTACGATGGCCCTGATCCTAACAAACTAAAAAATACTAAATCACTTGTGGCTATAAATCCTTTTAATATTACCTCTGATGGTCAAACAGAGGATGAAAGATTAACAAAATCTAAATCTATACTTTCAAAATGGAAAAATTCTGGCCTTCCCTTAATAACACCAATTTTGCCTGGTTATGATGATAGTAAAATCCGTCCTGAAAACTATCAAAAATATGGGGATAATCCAATATGGAGAAATCAAGTTCTGGCAATTGCCAGATATTATCAAACTGCCGGAATTACATTGGATATTTGGAATGGTTTCACTGAAGGATATACTTTTGTTCCCACTGTAGAAACAGGCTATGAAAATTACAACCTCGCCAAAAGCTCTTTTGGCATATCTATTGTACCAACACCTATCCCTTCTTCTACACCAACTCCCACTGCTGCTACAGAGATGAATTGCACCCAAGACAACCAGTGTCCAAATGATTATAAATGCCAGGTTCAGCAAGGTGAAACAACGGTTTGTCCGTCCTTTGTTAATTCAGGCACAAGCGCAACTAATATTAATGATTCTTGCACGCCTACAACAACAATTATCAAAGGTCAATGTAAACTTGCTGAAGGAAAGTCTTGTCAATCTAACAGTGATTGTTACACTGGTTTAGTTTGCCACAGAAACCTTTGTACCAATCCAATAAGTGGGGTAATCTGTTCGGGAACAAACGATACCACTTGTCCAAATGGTTATAAATGTGTTCAGGGCTGCTCCGGGCCTGTTACTAGAGAAGGTGAAAAACCTGCGGGGTATTTCTGCCAAATTGAAGAGTTGGCAAATCAGCCAAGAAATTGCCCAATTTAAAGAGCTTGATTCAGCCTTTTAGGACTTTAAAGTAAGTATATATCAATAAATCTTGCGCTCCAGCCGGAAGTGCGCGCGTCTTCAAACCCTAAATCAATAATATTTCCTTTGATTGCCCCACCCGTATCTCCTGCGGTAGCCATGCCATATCCAGGAATATAAATTTTGCTTCTTAGAGATATGACTTTTGGATCAACTGCAATGACACCTTTTCCTTGTCTCATGCCGATGGCTGTCCACTCATTACAACCCGGGCAGTGTGAATCATAATGCGTGGCATAAACCCGTATTTTTTTCCAGTATTTAATCTCTCCGTCTGAGGTAGCAAGAGTTTTCCAAACGATTTTTGTTCCCCGGGAAATAATTTTGTCTTTAGGGTCTTGAGTCTCCGTGCCCACAATTTCCCGGGAGTATTCCTTTCCTTCGTATAAAGTGAGCTTAGTGACAGTAGTTTTTTTGCCATCCTCACCTTCCTGGAGGATGGTATCAGTTCCGGCTTCGGTTTCCGGGTCATCATTATAAACTGTTTTATAAGGGAGGCTTTCGGTTTTTTCTACCAACTTTTCTTTAAAACGGGACTCTGTCTTAATAGGTTGAAGATTATTCTCTGCAGATAAAGTGGGTTGATGGGCAGTAATAGGAGTAGGGTTGGTCTGAAGTGGAGGAAGATAGAAGTGGATTAGAAAGGCAATAGCTATTAATAATGCTCCAGTTAAAGACTTCATTTATTTAAACATTGAGCCAGTCATCATCGTCTTTTACCGTACTGACATCATCCAAAAACTGGTCCCTATCTTGGTAATTAGTGTTTGCCTCGATCAGATTTTCCGGGATATCCATAATAAAACGGGAAACTAAATTGCTGGATCTGGTACCAAAATAAAGCCTTTGCCTGGTGTAAGTTAAAAAGAGCCTCACTTTAGCTCTGGTAATTCCCACATAACAAAGCCTTCTTTCTTCTTCCAACTCATCTGGATTTAAAAGACACCTGGAGTGGGGGAAAAGTCCTTCTTCCATGCCCACTAAAAAAACTACCGGCCACTCTAAACCTTTGGCTTGATGGAGGGTGGTTAGAGTGACCGCTTGGTGGTTTTCTTCGGTAGATCCCCGCCTCTTCCGTTTTGACTTTTCATCAGCAGAGTATTCGCTTTCTACCAAAGTAACATTTTCTAAAAACTCGGTCAGTTTAGGAAATTGCTCAGCTACGGAACGAAGCTCCTTAACATTTTCCACCCGGGACTTTCCACCCTCACTCCCGTCATCCAGATATTCCAGGTAGTCAGTTACCTCCAGAACTTTATCCATTAATTCTAGGGTTATATACTTATAATCGTCATCGCTACCGCTCGCAATGACATTTTCACAGAATACCCTAAATTTATTAGCCCGTCCTTTACCGATCTTCTCAATGCGGCTTTTAGATACAGAATCTTCCGGGTTGGCCAAAAGCTTAAGATAAGCCAAAATATCCTTGATCTCTTTCCTTTCATAGAAGCGGATACCTCCTACTAGCACATAAGGCACTCCGGCCTTGAGGAAGATTTCTTCTAAAGAACGGGATTGGGCATTAGTGCGGTATAAAACTGCTGCCTCGGAAAGAGGGGTGTTGAGCTCATGCAGAGTTTGGATAACAAACAATGCTTCTTCCGCCTCGTTTCTGGTTTCCACCACCTGGATTTTGTCTCCGGAAGGGTTATTAGTCCACAGTTTCAAAATGGGGTGGGTATGGTTTTTAGAGATGACAGCAAAGGCAGTATCTAAAATCACTTGAGTAGAACGGTAGTTTTGTTCCAAATTAAAGACCTGGGCTCCGGGGTAATCTTTTTGAAAGTTGACGATGTTTCTAAAATCCGCTCCCCGGAACATGTAAATCGACTGCGCTGCATCTCCCACCACACAGATATTTTTATAGCGGTAAGAGAGCATCTTGGATAAAAGATACTGTACGGCGTTAGTGTCCTGATATTCGTCAATCAAGATATAACGGAATAGGATCTGATATCTGGCTAAAACATCAGGGTGGTTTTGGAATAACTTAACTGTCAAAAGAAGCAGGTCATCAAAATCCACCGCTTTATTTCTTTCCAGGATTTTTTGGTACTCCAGGTAGATTTTGGCCACAGTTTCCTGAAAATAACCCCGGGCATAATTTGGATATTCCAAAGAAGAGATCATCTCGTTTTTAGCAGAGGAGATAGTGTTTTTAACCGAGCTGGGGGAAGTCTTTTGGGGAGAAAGATCCAAAACTTTCATGGCTTCTTTGATGGCATCCAAAGAGTCCCCTTCATCATAAATAGTAAAGCTGGAGGGTAAACCAATAGTTTTGCCATCTTTTCTTAAGATTTTGGCACAAAGGGAATGGAAAGTGCCCATGACAGGGAGAGAGTGATGAGTGGTGAGTGAATTAAGAAGTTTAAGAATTCTCTCTTTCATCTCGTTGGCTGCTTTGTTGGTGAAGGTAATGGCGAGGATGTTTTCAGGAGACACACTTTTTTCTTTAATTAAACAAGCCACTCGGTGGGTTAGCACTTTAGTTTTTCCAGATCCTGCTCCAGCCAAAATAAGGGTTGGACCCTCGGTAGCCTGAACAGCCTTTTTTTGAATGGGATTTAAATCATCAAGGAGATTATTGGGCATTGCTGGAGTATCTTAACACCAAAGGGAGTAATTTTCACCCTTTTACAAATTAAAAATCCGTGGTAATATCTTTCTTTGTATGACTAAATTATTAGATTTTTGGGCTAGTTGGTGTAATCCCTGCCAGATGATGAAACCAGTTATCGAAGAACTGAAAAAAGAGCTTGATGGGAAGTTGGAAATAGAAGAGATCAATGTTGATGAAAACTCCGCTGAGGCAGCCAAGTATGGGGTGATGAGTATTCCGACCTATGTAGTTTTAAAGGACGGCAAAGAGGTAGGCAGAAAAGTTGGGATGACCGCCAAAGCGGAACTACTTAAACTTATTAACAGTTAAAAATGCCCATCTTTAAGGACAAAGTTATTCGGGTTGTCCAACAAATTCCCAAAGGATGTGTTACCACTTATGGAACTGTAGCTACCTTGGCTGGACTTCCCAGAGGAGGAAGGCTGGTAGGGGGGATCTTACACTTTACTTCTGATGAGTTGGATCTCCCCTGGCAAAGAATTATCAATAGATTTGGTTATATCTCTACCAAATGTTTGGAACACCCTAAAGCTTTACAAAAAGCCCTGCTGGAAATGGAGGGGGTAGAAGTGTCAGATGATTTTGTCGTAGACTTGAATAAGTATGGATGGTGGGGTGATGAAAAAGATGTGGATTATTGCTAACTGGAAGTCCAACAAGACTATCTCTGAAGCTTTGGCTTGGATTGACGAAGTGGGACCGGAGTTGCCCAGAAAAGAAAACCTTAAAGTGGTGGTTTGTCCGGCCTTTACCGATATCGAGGAGGTCAAAAAAGCAGTGTTGGTGGGAAATTATCCTTTAATAGTGGGTTCCCAGGACCTTTCCCCTTTTGAAGAGGGTCCCTACACCGGGGAAGAATCAGCCCGGATTTTATCGGAGCTGGTGGACCTTAGTATTTTGGGCCACTCTGAAAGGAGGCAAAGCTTCGGGGAAACTGATGAGATGGTAGCAGAAAAAGTCCAGCGGGCCA
>JAUSJM010000012.1 GCA_030647265.1 bacterium | reverse complement strand
AAAATGGGTGACTGGGCAGACGCAGTTCGTACCCAACTGAAGGAATTTGTACCTCTCTATGTAATTCCGGACTATAGTTATAAAATTTGTTTGGACAGGTAAATAATTGAGAATTTATTTATTTTTTAACTTTACTCCTGTGGCTACCATAGCATCTATAAAATCTTGCCTACCTTCTTCGGTAACAGCATCCACTATTTGAGCACCACTTTCTCTACTAACAAAATATTCTGGGTGTTCAGCTTCTAACATAACTCTTACTGCTTGTGCTGTAGTGACTAAGTCAAGACGCCAACCTATAAATACATCATTTAAACGTTGGTTTGCTAAAGATAGTTCAGTTTCTTTAATTGGTTGTATTTGAGCCTTGTCTTGGAGATCGATACCAAGAGAGACGATAGCATCAATAAATATCTGCTTACCATCTCCAACAACGGCATCAATTATATGTTTTTTATTTTTTCGTTTTTCAAAATATTCGGGGTATTCAGCTTCTAACTTTTCCTTAACCTCTTTGATTAAAGGAGCCAATTTTTTCCAACTAGTTCTAAATATTTTCCTTAAACGCTTCTCTACTAATAGTAAATCGTTGTCTTGAACTTGAAGTATATTTTGATCTCGTAGTTGAAAACCTTCAGATGACATCCTGTCAACAAAAGCTTTTCGACCCCCCAAAGTAACTGCCACTATTCTATGTTTACCTTTTAGTCTTGTTTCAAAATATTCAGGGTGTCCCACCTCTAATTCAGCCTTGATTTGTAATGCTTTATCATAAGATTGAGCATGATAAGCCTTAAAAATCTCACGTAAGCCATCATGTGTTAAAGGCAACTCATTTTCCTTAATTTCTTCTAAATCCGATTCATTTTGTGCGATTTCCAGCTCTCGAGTAATCCTTAAAACTTCTTGAGAGATGGTAATAACGTGAAGACCCGCTAGATCAAATAGTTCTTCTCCTCCGAATATCGTATCTCTGTGGCCCTTACCGTCCCCACTAGAACCAGTCCCCCCAACATCTATTACCAATGGATTTATTATTTGGGCACCTTCAGCTACTTGGGCAAAAGTAACTTGAGCAGTTCTTTTATTTTCATTTCTATCTAAGTAATCCACAACAATAGCGTGTTTTCTAGGATTGTTAGGATCAAGACGCAGTACCCTTCCCCCACGTTGTTTAGCAACAACTTTGGAAAGAGTTGGTCTAAGATTTAAACAAAGGGCAGCTTGAGGATCATCAAAACCCTCAGTCAAGACATTTACATTGGTTAAAACTTTTATCTCGCCTCTACCATAAGCTTCTAGAATCCTGCGTCTTTCATCTTTATCTTGATCACTCCAGATAGCTGCCGCGGGAATACCTGCTTCATTAAATACTCTTGCCACTTCTTGTGCATGAGCAATTGAGACACAATAAGTGACTGCTTTTGAAAGACCAGGACGCTCTTCATTAAGTCTTCTATATAATTCCACAGCGGATTTATTTCTTGAGTAGATGTTGATAGCTGCTTCAAGTTCACGGTCATTATAATCACCATCTTGATCAACGCTTACATTCGAAAGATCAACATCAGTTTCAGCAAGAAAAACAGAAAATGAGCAAAGAAGACCAGTTTCTACTGCTTCTCTTAGAGAAACAGCATGGATCTGATTATTCAAAAGATTTTCGACACGTTTATCTTGTGTATATTCAGGTGTAGCAGTAAAACCTAACTTCACAGGGGTATCAAAACGTCCCACGGCTTCAATACGGACATTTGTTAATGATTGGTGAACTTCATCAAGAATTAGTAAATCAATATCTTCTGGTCTTACACCACCACAAGAGATAACAAGAGACTGATATGTTGTCACTATAACTTGTTTATTTCTTTCTTTTTTGTCACTAAAATACCTTCCTACATCAAGATCAGGATTATATTCTCTAAGCCTTTGATAAGTTTGATCTACAAGAAGTTTGGTGGGAACTACCACAAGAGTTCTTTGATTGGTAGCCCTAATCATTTCCGAGAAAAGTACTGTTTTACCAAACCCGGTTGGAGCTTCCACATATCCTTCAGTTTCACCTGTTTCTAAAAAATCATGAGTATCTCTAAAAACAGCTAGTTGTTTTTCTCTAAGCACGCGGCTTTTCCCATGCCCTCTATTGGCAGTAACGTACCGATCAAGGTTATTTAATATCTGCAAACGTCTAACTATAACTTCAGGAGATACACCATCTACTGGTTCTGTTTCATTTCCCTCTTGGCAATAAATTTTGTAACGGAGTGGATATTTTTCTTGGAGTTCTTCAACGGTCATTGACTCCCTTTGTTTTGAGGGAGGAAGAATTGGTTCACCTTGATAAAGACCAAAATGTGGAATTTCACTTGGCATAGTGAAGTATTTTAACAGAAATGTGAATGTAAAACAAATATTATGGGATGTTTGGGGTGGTGTACCGGACTTGAACCGGCAACCTTCAGATCCACAATCTGATGCTCTAACCAATTGAGCTAACACCACCATGCTGATATATTTTACCAGCTACTACTTAAATTCTCCAGTATTCTCCCACGAAAAAGAGCCCTTGAGGGCTCTTCTTCGAAACGCCTACAAACCGAAGCTTGTTGGCAAATGCTTGTAAACCTTACGGTAAACAAGGATTTATTTTATACCATATCCTTTAATTTTCTGTCAACTAGATCTATCTGTATCAAAATTGTTAAAAGAGCAGCTGTCCGATAGACCAGGGAGCTTTCAAAAGCTCGCCAAAGTTTATTTCTAAGGCCCCAAAGTTTAGCTCATTTAATCCGGAGCTTATCCTCTGCTTAAGAACCTGAGGTTTATAAAGCGAGTTTGTAAGCTCGCTTTTCAAGCTTTGCTTATATAAGGGCTTACTTAAAGTAAAGGTATAATTGTGGTCAGGCAAAAGGTTTC
Source organism: bacterium (assembly GCA_030647265.1). Taxonomy (GTDB): domain Bacteria; phylum Patescibacteriota; class Microgenomatia; order Daviesbacterales; family UBA10151; genus JAUSJM01. The sequence goes on along the minus strand of JAUSJM010000012.1, from coordinate 4,273 downwards.
TTACTTCCCAGCTGGGAGAAAGACCCTCATTGTTAAGCTTGACAGATAAAGTTTCCTGGAAGAAATCCGAGCTGATAGAAAGGAGATAATCCCCCACAGAGCTTTTCTTCCAAGGTAGTTTGGCTTTTACCAGTAATAGAGGAGAGGACTTCACCGCTGTTGTGAAGGTAAAGGGTTCTTGATCAAACGGTTTGTTCCCGGAAAGAAGCTGTAAAGTTACTTCGTAAGCTCCGGACTGGGGAGCTTTAAATTTAAAGTCAATTGTCGCTTCCTGTCCCGGTTCGACTTTTTGGGCAGGGAAGGGAAGAAATTCTATCCCTAATTCTTTTTGTCCCCCCAAAGCTTTTACTTGAAAAGGCACGGACTCATTCCAGATAGATTGGCCGGCGTTTTTTAAAGTAACGGTGGAGATATAACTTTCCCCGGCCACAATGGAAGTATAGATAAAACCTCCTATTACCTCAGCTTTATTTTCCTGGAGTGGTTTTCCTGACTGTTTTGGTAAATCTAACAATGCCTGGTAGTGGGGGTAGTAATCCGGAAAGGAGGCTCCTAAGATCTTTTGGTTTTGCTTTTCACCGGTTATCTTCTTAAAAGAAAAATGATCAAAGGGAGGTTCCTGGTAATTTAGCAGGAAGGGAGTGACGGCAACAATTTGCCGACTGTTCCAAGCTTCCTCGAACGCTGTTTTAAAATACTGACTGAGGGTATCAGTTGCAGGTAAGGACTTATCCAAATCGATCCCTTCAGCATGCTTCCAGCCGGTCTCGGTGATAAAAACAGGGAGGTTTTTATTTAGCCCCAATCCTTTGAGAAGCTGAAGCTCCCAAGCCCAGGTGCGGACGGTTCCCCTGCCCGTCCCGTTCGGTGAGCCGGCAAAACCGGGGTTGGGGTAGGAGTGGGAGACCCAACCGTCTAATTTGTTAAAGATACCCGGAACTTCCTGATCCATCTGTTTAAGATAATCAACTTCATCCCAAAATTGAGGCAGTTTGGAGGGAGCGGAAGCGTCAAAACCGGCGTTCAGGACGAAAAAATCAGGGTTCTTATTTTTCAAAGCGCTGATGGTTTTATCCAACACCCGGGCGTAGGATCTGGGGTCCGCTTTTCCCGCCCACTCCTGTCCCTGATTGGGCTCATTGTAGATGACAACATAACGGTTTTTGACGGGCCAGGTCAGGTTGTCTAGAAAGTCTGCCCAGGCTGTTTCCTCTCCTTCATAAGGAAGCTTCCAAAAGTTTCCTTCCGGCTGAGTGGCTAACCTGACAATAGGAATAAGGTGTCTTCTTCTTAAATCATTAAAAAAACTTTGCCATTTGTCACGGTTCCGGTCCTTGCTTTCTACCAGGGCGGTCACATAACCCCAATCTCCACCTGAGGAGTTGACAAGATTAGCAGCCGGGGAGGACTCATCTGAGGTAGCAGAGATAATATGAATACCAAATTTATTGTTAGGGGTAGAGAGAGGGTCGGTAATGGCAAAAGCGGGACCGACAAAAGATAACCAACCCAAAACGAGGGACAATAAAAACATTAATTTACCGTATTGCATTTCGCCTTTTCTTCGGTTTATATTAGAGATGATGCTGGAAATTTTAGAACCGATCAATGTTTGGGTGTTTTTTAAAAGAAACCTCATACAACCTTATTTATTTTTCTGGAAAGATCGGCAAATCAAGGTAGATAAAATTAACCTCATTCACACTTCCCGGAATGGAGCTTCCTTATTTTACCATTTCTCCGTCTCTTCTGGAGGGAATTTCTATCAGCTCCGGTTTGACAGTTTAAAATTAAAGTGGTTTTTGGAAAAAGTAGAGGAAGAATAGATGGGAACTATCCTGCATATCGATATGAATAGTTACTTTGCTTCTGTGGAACAGCAGGCTAATCCCAGACTCCGGGGGAAACCTATCGGGGTAACAGGAGGGGACAGGCTAAAAAGAACGGTCTTATCTACTGCTTCCATAGAAGCTAAAAGGTTAGGGGTCAAAACCGGGATGTCTCTTTGGGAAGCTAAAAGGGTGTGTCCCAATCTTATTATTGTTTGTAGTGATCATGAGAAATATTTGTCTGTTACCAAAAGGTTTTTAAATATTTTTAAAGACTATACTCCATATTTAGAGGTTTTCTCCATAGATGAGTGTTTTTTGGAATTACCTTCGTTGACGGGTCCTGCCACTCGCCAGCCCCATGATTATCCCACTACCCTAACAAGGGTGGGGCCCCATCATGGGGCACCCCGGCTCGTGTCACCCGCCTCGTTTCCTGGTGTTGATGTTGCTAAACAGATCAAGGCTCGTTTAAAAGCTGAACTTGGTCCTCATATCACTTGTTCTATAGGTATTTCTTATAACAAACTCATAGCCAAGCTGGCTGGTTCTTTAAAAAAACCTGATGGACTGGTGGTAATTCCTGATGAGGAAACAGCTTTAAAGGTGTTGGATGAAGCTTCGCTGGATGATGTTTGTGGTATTGGCTCAAGGATTAAAAGAAGGCTTTTCCAGATGGGAATAAGAGATTTTAAAGATTTAAGGAAAGTTCCTAAGGAGTGCCTTATGGCTTCCTTTAAATCATATGGGAAAGTTTTATATAACATGGCCCGGGGGACAGACTACACTCCAGTGATACCCTTTTATGAAAAGCAAGAGATTAAGTCTGTCGGTCACAGGCATACTTTAGAAGAGGACACCTTTAACCCGGAATCTATCAGGCAGACTCTTCTTAAGCTTTGTGAGCTGGTAGCCCAAAGGTTAAGAAGTAAAAATTTGATGGGAAAAACTATTCACTGCTGGTACAGATCATCCGCTTTGGGAGGAGTTTTTTATGGAGAGGGGATGCAGCAAACCTTGACCCATTTAAGCTGTGATGGCTTAGAGATTTTTCAGCACTCCTGGCAAATTTTCCAGAATATCTGGCAAGGGGAGAAGATTAGGATGATTGGGGTGGCAGTTTCTAATCTTTTTCCTAACAAACCTATTAACTTATCCTGGCTGCCCGAAGAGAAAAAAAGGAACATCATCCTCCAAACTCTGGATACAGTTAATAATAAATATGGTGATTTTACTTTACAAAGGGGAATCTTATTAAAATCTGAGGTAGTAAGAAGAAAACCTAACCCCTTTTTATCAGACAGAAGATTTAAAATTTAGACGAATTTTATCTACCTAAAGAGAAAAGAGCCCGGAATTGTTTTAAAAGATCTTTTAATGAATGAACAATTTCGTTAAATGATTCTAAGGTGGGAGCGGAAAAGTTTGTTGTAGTTGTGACTGAAGCTGTAGCAGTAGGGGAAGGGGTGATAGTTGCTGATTCGGTACCTGTGGGGGTGGGAGTTAAAGAAGCAGAGGAGGTGGAATTCTTCTTTCCTATGTCAGATCTGGCAGCAGCTGAAACTGTCGCGCCTCCTTGATGCAGTCTTGCCACACAAGATACATAAGCCCCGTGATTTCTCCACTCCAAACCTGGATCACAACCTTCAGCGCTGGGTGAACCTTCATTTTGACCGGTGCTGACTGCACTGGCCCTTGGATCTTGACTGTTTCCATTTTCATTACGCACTGTTTGGGCAGCCTCCGAACGATCAGAACCTTTAGAACTATTCTCAGATTTAGCAGCCACAAACTTCACGGAAGAGATAATAAGAATCAAAACTATAATGGGCAGAACTAATTTAAACATTAATTTATTTTTGTCACATTTAAACAAAAAAGTAAAGTGGCCATTTTGGGAAATCTGCTATATAATTATGCCATCTAGCGGGATTAGTTCAGCGGTAGAACGTCTGCTTTCCAAGCAGAATGTCAGGGGTTCGATCCCCCTATCCCGCTCCAAAAGAAACTTGAGGAAAATTAGGCTTGTTTAGACTATTCTGACGCTCTAATTGTGAGTCCGAGCCAATTACCTCTTCTTTTAATAGATACTTTAATTTTTAATGTAAGTATATAGTTTAGTTTCAATGTTTTTCTGCTATAATCTTAAATCGTCACAACCTGCACAATCTTTAATATGTTGCTCTTTTGACCACCAGTATTTTTCTCTCTCTGACAAATGTGGGCCTTCGTAAAAGACTGTCTGACCATACCACTTACTGCAGTCACCATCATCCTGTCTTCTAATGATTAGCTGAGTTTCGGCCTCAGCCTTTGGGTAATAACAATAAATATGAGCCTCACCTAAACCATCAGAGGAGTGATGCATGATGGTCCCAAATCTGGCTCGAAGCATCGGATATTCTGGTTCAATGGGGGTAGTAAATAGGAAAGTAATTATTATT